>JBEKWX010000010.1:0-29667 GCA_049512675.1 Terriglobales bacterium
CCGCCGGCAAAACCAGACGCGCCTCTTGCCGAAGCGCCGCTCGACGTGCCAAAAGAGTGCCAACCGCCCACGGAACTTCCGGCGTTATGAGCCGAGAGGCTTGAGTTCGCCGAGCCTCCGGCATTGCGTCCTTCACCCACACGAGCGGAACTACCGGAGTTGCCGAACGAATGCCACTGCCCATCGTTGATTGCGGGACGATAATTCGAAGACCGATTTCCCGACGACATTCCAGACGACGACCGATTCCCGGACGAGCCGGAATAGCGGCCAGCCCCAGAACCGCCGCCTTGGTAGTGACTTCCTCCGCCATAAGACCGCGCACCGCCCGCGGAGCCGCCGCCACGATATCCTCCACCGCGATAAGATCCGCCGCCACCACGGAAGTCTCCTCCGCTGCCATGGTAACCGCCACCGCCACCGCTGCTTCCGTGACTGCCGCCACCACCGCCGTGACCGCCGCCGCCGCGCTGAGCCAATGCTGGATTTGGCGTGAGAGCCAGACCGATAAAAACCACAAATGCGATGAGGGATTTAAGCAGACCGAATCTGGCCATAATCCGTACCTCCCTTGCTGGGAGCGCGGTTTCGAGCGAGGCACCTATGTGCGAGGACGGAGCGCTCCTACTTAATTAGACTCTACTCCCACACAAGAGGTTGCACCAAGGTTCAACTGGTGCGGCCCCACGGCATTTTGTGTGCCCCTCCAGCCTGACTGGCTGGCTGAGGGACGTGCCTGCCGCCTAGAAACTGGCGATCACCACATTGGGCGCGGATGGCAGCATGAATTTTACGCCACGCTGCTGGTTGGCTTGCATGGTGGCAGGCGCGTCGAGCGCGGAGAGCGGGATGCGCTTTGTCCAATAGCCGTTTTGCCAGTTATTGCCGCGGACGTAGATCACGCCGTCCGCCCGCGATGGCATAGTCGGGGATCTCCTCGCGATGACCGTCGCGATAAACCAGCACTGCGAGCGGGAGTTCGCCTTGCGCTTCGCTCGGTTCCTTCTGCGTGGCAGACAGCGGCGGTTTCGTGGGCGGCTTCGTGATTGCCGGCTCCGCGTAATCGGGATGCGAAGAGCTTCCACGCTCCTCTGTTTCCGCGGTGCCGCCGAATCGCACATAACGATCGCCCTGCCACTCGATCAGCAAGGGTGTCAGCCTGGTTTTTCGCGGAGATTCGTCAGCCGGCCGCATTACCACAAACTGGGGCGGCGCGCTTTCCACATCGCTATCAACATCTTTCTCAAGTAAGTACGGCGCGCTACCATCGTAGTCCGGATAGAAAAAGGGCGAACCTAGAATAATCCCTCGTCTGAATGGACTCGTATGATGCAAGCCAATCCCGCCCTTGACGCCGCGTGCAAATCCGGCATGCCCCACGGAGGCCGGCCTGCCCATCGCCCCGCGCTTCTGCGCGCTTGAGAACGGTACGACTACTGTAACTGCAAGCAATGCGATGCTCAGCCGCCGAAACATGTCAGCCGGATTTCCCTTCCTGCACTCGACAACCAACACTATTGTACCCCCATTCCGCCTCTTCACCGCCGGCGTATTGCTTCACCGGTTCGGGAACAAAAAAGCAGTGGGACGCGCCGTTTGGCGCGTCCCACTGCTGGGGTAGAGTGTTGCTATGCTGCGTTGTTACGCCGGCAAACAGCCCAGCGCTGTGTTACCTCCCATGTCCGCCGCCCCCGTGCGATCCGCCGCCATGCGACGATCCGCCGCCGTGCGAGGATCCACCACCGTGCGAGGACCCGCCGCCGTGGCTGCTCGGCGCCGAATGGCCACCGCCATAGCCGGGAGCAGAACGTCCGCCGCCATACCCGCCGCCGCCGTAGGAGCGCGGAGTGACGATAGGCTGCCTCATATTGAGTGGCGGACGAGATGACGATGACCCGCCGTAGCCACGGCCTGCGGCTGAAGCCGAACCGCGCGAAGAGCCGTACGCACTGCGCTCTTCGCTGCGGCCGGCCGATTCGCCCGCTCTGCCTGTCTCGCCCGCCCTGCCTGCTCCTGACTCAGCGGATGAGCGCGGGGCCATCGGCGAAAATCTCTGCCAGCCGCCATTGCTGCTACCACCTTCGTGAGCGGTCGCCGAGTTACCGGCTCTCGCCGCCGAACCCGCGTTCGAAATGCCCCGCGCTTCCGAACCTTGGCTGGAGCGCTGGTACGGGCTGCTCGAATTCGAGCCGCCATTTCCGGGCCTCGCCGCTTCGCCGCTGTTCCCAGTCGACCGGCCATTCGACGCGGCTGACGTGCTGCCGCGGGCCGAAAAGAAATGCTGATTCTGCGACACGTTTCGAGTCGTTGAAGCAGCCGCCGCGCGTCCGCTGGCCGAGAAGCTTTCGCGGCTCGGAGACACCGGCAATCTCCCGGTTGTGAAATGCGCGTTCTGCAGCTCCGCATGACTCATCGCGTGAGCGCTCATGTGCCCGGTGCCGAACTGGTTGCCGGAGGCCGAGGTCGCGCCGCGGAAGTTCGCATCATGCATCGCCAGGTTCACGTTAGAAAACCGCGTACCCCCGTGCAGCGCAGCAAAGCCGCCGCGGTTGTACGCTCCAAAACCGGCAACACCGTAGCGCCCGCCGTAAGCGCCATACCAGGGATGGAAACGATCGCACGGTCCAAGCGGAAGCCAGCCGACTGAGCCCCAACCAAAGCCGAATCCGAATCCGAAACCACCGCCGAATCCGAAGAATGAAACATAAGCCGGCGCCCAAATCGGACGGTAATAGGGGTATCCGTAAGCCGGACCGGGCCACCAGCCCCACGCTCCGTTGTACATCATCCAGCGACCGTAGTGATACGGCGCCCAGCCCCAGGGATCATACGAAACCCAGGTCCATCCCCAATAAGGCTCATACACCCAGCGGCCGGCGCGATACGGAGCCCAGCCAGGGGCCACTGTCGGCTGCCAAACTGGACCGTAATCCGGAACTTCTGTCCACACGCCGTGGCCGTCAAGATCTTCGGTTCCGACGTAATAGTCGTTAGTGCGCTGCCGCGATACCGAGTTGCGAATCATGTTGTCGCGATCGGTGTTCCACTGGTCAAAGTCATCCCGGGCCGGAGCTTCGCCAATCTTGTATTGCGTGTCCGCGCCGTTGCCCTGAATGGTAATGAACTGGTTCTGCCCCACGCGCGTGCCGCCCTGCGGAGTCGTAACCTCGATTTCGCCTCTGCGGACGAGCACTTCAGTGTGATCGTCGGCAGTAACCAGAATGCGAAAGCTCGCTTCGCGCCGCTCGGTGCGAATGGCAACGTTGGGCGTGTCGATCTCGGCGTCCGCATCGCTGTTCCTGTACACGGAGTAGTTCGCCATGCCGTGTCCAAGTTGAACCTGAATTTGCGAGCGCGTAAGCTGCGTGATGTTGGCCTGCGAATGCTCAGACAGGCGCAGCATGTTGGCATAGTCAAGCTGAATTTCAGTGCGCGCCTTGTCGCCGGTGGAAACCCGGTCACCCGCAAGCACGGGAGCATTAAGCACAGCCGCCGACCAATCCTTGGAGTCGCCACGCTGCGTGGAGACGTCGCCATGAATCAGGCTGATACGCGCAACGCCATTTTTTCCCTCGGGAGCCGGCGCGCTGGAACTCGGGCCGCCGGGGCCTGGTTCGTTCGGGCCGGGCTCCATTGGGCCGCCCTTATTGATCGAACCTTGATTCATCGAACCTGGATTCACTGAATCTTGATCCGCCGAACCTTGATCGGTGGAACCCTGGTCATTGGGACCTTGCATTCGGATGCTCGGCGACGGTTTCGAATCCTGATCCGGCGCCTGGTCGTCCGCGCTCTGCGCGATGACGACGCCTGGAATCGCGATCATCATTCCCAATCCTAAAATTGCGGCGATTAGTTTGAATTTCATGCGTACCTCCACCTCGTTCGGGACAAAGTATGCCTAAAACAATGCAGGCCAAGTGCCAATGTCGGATGGAGGGCGGCGACTCACCTAACTTCTGATTCATTAGCAAGATAGGGGCGACATAACAGCGAGGAGATGCGGCGATTAACGGCGCTCCGGTGGCCCGGTTCCACCAAGGTGGTGGTTTTCGGCCAGGGGTGAACAACCAAGTCCCCAGAGAATTTGAAAGAGGATTTTCGATCACCCGATGGCCCGATCACCAGATGACCCGATCCTTCACTCGCCTTCGTTGTCGTCAATTCCAATCTTGGACAAGCGATACCGCAGCGCATTCCGCGACAGCCCGAGCAGCCGCGCCGCCTGCGACTTGTTGCCGCCGGCCCGCTTCAGAGCCTCCCGAATCATTTCATCTTCCCACTGGTCAAGCGTCATCCCATCGGGGAGAAAGCGATCGGACGCAGCACCGCCGCGATTGCGCGGCGAGTCCAGTTGAATGTCGCCGACGTCCAACTGGCTGCCCGTAGCAAGCGCACAAGCGCGTTCGATGACGTTCTGCAGTTCACGCACATTGCCCGGCCAATAATGCCCGACCAGAAGCTGCATAGCAGCGGGCGAAATACCGGTGATGGTTTCCGATCTCCCGGAATCCTTGGCAAAGCGCGCGACGAACAGGTTCGCTAATCCAGGAATATCTTCTTTGTGTTCGCGCAGCGGCGGGATATCGATCGGGACCACGTTGAGCCGGTAATAAAGGTCTTCGCGAAACGTTCCGTCTTCGAGCGCGGCGCGCAGGTCGCGGTTGGTGGCGGCCAGAAGCCGAACGTCGACCTTGATGGTGCGCGTCCCGCCCAGGCGCTCGAATTCGCGCTCCTGCAGCACGCGGAGCAGTTTGACCTGGATGGCGGGTGGCACGTCTCCGATTTCATCGAGGAAGAGCGTGCCTTTGTCGGCGAGTTCGAATTTGCCGGGCTTGCTGGCGGCGGCTCCGGTGAACGCTCCTTTCTCGTAGCCGAAAAGTTCGCTCTCCAAAAGATTTTCTGGAATGGCGGTGCTGTTGATCTTGATAAAAGGCCCGGAAGCGCGGCGTGACTTTTCGTGGATGGCGCGGGCGATCAGGTCTTTGCCAACACCGCTTTCGCCGCCCAGCAGAACGGTTGAGTTGGTGGGCGCAACGCGTTCGACGGTGGCCAGCACTTCCTGCATTTTGGGACTGATCGCGACGATGTTGGGGTGGCTGTATCTTTGTCCCAGGGCTTCGCGAAGCGATCGATTCTCCTCGCGCAGGCGCGAGTTATCGAGCTCCTTGTGCACCACCATCCGCATTTCAGTAAGCGAGAAGGGCTTGAGCACGTAGTCGCTGGCGCCGGCTTTCATCGCCTCCACCGCTGTTTCAACCGACCCGAACGCGGTCATGACCACTATGGGCAACGCGGCATTTTGCTGTTTGGCGGTCTGGAGAAACTCCAGCCCGCTCATGCCGGGGAGTTTGAGATCGGTGAGCACAAGGTGAACGGGTTCGGAGGCGAGCAGCCTCAAACCAGTTTCAGCGTCACCGGCAGAAAGCGTCTTAAAGCCGTCGTCGCCAAGGTTAAGTTCCAGGAGGCGCCGCATCTTGGCTTCGTCTTCGATGATGAGGATGGTAGCCATTAAGTTAGCCACTGCTTTGGTTAGCTGTGCCAGTGTTGGGACGGGCGCCCTCGCCCGTCCAAGCCGAGCGTAGCTCGGCAGTTGCCTGAGGCTCGCCAGTTTCTTCAAGTGGAAAAAAGATCGTGAATACGGCGCCGCCCCCGGGCGCGTTCTCGACATGGATCGACCCATGATGCCCGTCTACGATTTTCGAAACGATGGAGAGGCCCAGCCCCACGCCGGTTTTCTTCGTGGTCACAAACGGGTTGAAAATCTCTTCGCGCAACTCGTTGGGAACGCCGGGGCCAGTATCGGCCAAGCGCAGTTCCACTCCTTCACAATCATTCAGTGTAGTGGTTCGAACCTCCACCCGCAGCGTGCCGCCCTGGTCTTCCATGGCTTCGTAGGCATTCTGCACCAGATTGAGGAAGGCTTGCTCGCACAGGCTTTCATCCAGCGGAACAAGTGGCAACCCGGTCGCGTAGTGGCGCTCGACGCGCACCGATTTGCCCATCACCGATTTGCGCGTCTCCTGTGTGCCAGTAAGTTGTTTGCCGACAAAACGCTCGGCGACAATTTGCAGGACGCGATCGAGCAGGGCGATCAGGTCCGCCGGATGCGGTTCGGCATGAAGCGGGCGAGCGAAGTCCAGAAACTCGGTAACCAGCGCGCTGAGCCGGTTGACTTCCGTCGAAATGTAGCCAGCCAACTCGCGCGCAAGTTCGTCGGAGGCCTGCAATTTCTGAGTCAGCATTTCAGCCGAGCCCTTGATGACTCCCAGAGGATTGCGAATCTCATGCGCTAATCCAGCCGAGAGCTGGCCGAGAGCGGCCAGCCGTTCCGAGCGCCGCGCCTCGGCCTGAGCGTGCTCGAGGCGGCGATTGGTTTCGGCCAGGCGTTCGGCGAGATCGCGATACAACTGGGTTTGATGCCGGCTCTGCTCGGCGAAGCGGTTGACGACCATGGCGGCAAGAAAGAAAAACAGGATGCGCAGCGCGAGGTAGCCGAATGCCTCGGGAGTCAATTCGTATTCCTGCATCGCGGGATAGAGATACGAGCAGTAGGCGGCGGATGCAAACAGGGTCCAGAGCAGCGTCAGCCACGTGCCACAGTAAAGTGCCGCGGTGACGACCGGCAGATAATAGATGGGATAGTAACTGCTGTTGATCCCGACTTCGCCGGTGTGATCGATAAGCAGGGTTGCCAGCAAAATCTTGAGCAGGATGACGTAGAAGACTCCTCGCTTGGGGAAGCGGGAAATCAACTTTGTTTCCAGCAGTTGCACAATGCCGATGGCGAGGAGAATTAACTGCTTGTGCCATTCGAGTTGTGGAGGGAGCACCGCCAGTCCGATGAGGAAGAGGAGCCAGATCGTAAGCCAGGCCGCGTCCAGGCGGCTAAGCCGTCGGGAGTCGGGATCGAGAATGGGAGCTGCAAGTGCCACGCAGCTTCCATCCAACCGCACAAAGCCCTCCGCCGTCAATTGGACGGCGGCTTCCTCTGCTGCTGGAGCCGCGGGGCTGAAGACCGAACTGCGAGCATACTGCGAACATAAGGATTTCCAATCACGCACATAAATAGTTTAAATTTCCGCAAATTATACCCAGCGGCTATTGTTGTAATGCGGTTGTCCGATCCGGCTATAATCAGCGTGATTGACTTAGGACGGACGATGGTGTCCGGGAACGGACGACAATGACTAAGGTCGAAGCAATTATTCAGGTCTCAAAGCTGGATGCAGTAAAAGACGCATTGCACGAGGTTGACGTCGAGGGCATGACCGTTTTTGAAGCCAGAGGACATGGTCGGCAAAAGGGACACACCGAGTTTTATCGGGGACGCGAATACACCGTGGACTTGATCCCGAAGGTGAAACTCGAGATCGTGGTGGCGGACGAGATGGTGGAGAAAGTCGTGCAAGCGATCAGCGCTGCGGCACGTACGGGCAAGATCGGTGACGGGAAGATTTTTCTTTCGCGCGTAGATGAAGCGATTCGGATTCGCAACGACGAACGTGGCGAGAGCGTGCTGTAAGCGCACAAATTTCAGTACGGCGGATCGACCGGCAGATCGACCAGCAGAGATCGACATCCCCCTTTTCTGCTTACTTGTAAGCAGAGCGGAATAAAGGCCGGAGCAGGGGCTAAATACTTCGTGGGGAGGTGTCATCGAAATGACCACCGGTGCCACCGTCCGCAGTGAGTTATGGGACCTGTACGTTCGGGAATCCGCTGCCATCGAGCAGGAATTCTCCGCTACCGGTGATGGGCGCACGGCGGTCGCACGGCGCACGGCCCTGGTCGATACTATCGTTCAGCGGCTCTGGCACGAACTCATCGTCAGTTCTAACTATGCCGAGCCTGGTGGCCCGAAGAATTTCGCGCTGGTAGCAACCGGCGGATTCGGGCGCGGCTGGCTTTTCCCCCACTCCGACATTGATCTGCTGTTTCTGCACGCCGGTAGTGACTCCGAGAGCAATTTCAAAGATTCCGTCCGGCGCTTTTCGCAGGAGTTGTGGGACCTGCGTCTGAAGCTCAGTCCCGCCACGCGAAATCTGTCGGAGTGCGAACGCTTGGATCCCAACAATGTGGAATTCGCCATCTCGCTGCTCGACTGCCGGTACCTGGCTGGCGATCGCGAGCTCTTCTCGAAACTCCGCGAAAAAGCTGTTCCTCGTCTGGTGGGGAGGGATTGCCAGATCCTGATACAGAACCTGGCCGACATCACGCGCGCGCGTCATCACAAGTTTGGCAATACCGTCTTTCACCTGGAACCGAACGTGAAGGATGGGCCCGGCGGTCTGCGCGACTACAACGTCGCCAACTGGCTGGCGCTGATATCCGCCATGGAAAAGTTGAAGGTGTGGCCGGACACGAAAACGCTGCTGCCGGTTTCTTCCCGTAGGTCGTTCGATGAGGCGCTGGATTTCCAAATGTCCGTGCGCTGCTTTCTGCACTTCCGCCACGGGCGTCACGACAACACGCTCACCTGGGAGGCGCAGGACGAAGCGGCGGCAAGAAAGATCGGCGCCGGCATTGGCTTGAACGACGCCGAAATCACCAACGCGGCAGACTGGATGCGCGTCTACTTTGGCCACGTGCGCAGCGTGCACCGGGTCTGCAACCAATTGCTGGAGGAAATTCCCGCGGCTTGGTCGTCGTTGTACCGCCAATTCCAGGGCTGGCGGTCGAAGGTCTCGAGTGCCGACTTCTCGGTGGTGGATGGACTGATCTTCCTCAAGCAACCGCAGCAACAGGACGGACTGCGCGATCCGGAAATGCTTCTGCGGCTCTTTCATTTCATGGCGGAACATGGCCTGAAGCTGAGTACGACCACCGAATATAAAGTCGAGCAGGCGCTGCCGGCGCTGGCGGCGACGCCGCCGCGGGGCGCCGAGTTGTGGCTTTACCTCCAGGAAACACTGGTGCAACCGCATGCGGCCGACGCTCTGCGCTCCATGAACGCGCTGCGCCTGCTCGCGCTTCTGCTGCCGGAACTGAAGGGGATTGAGGCGCTGGTGGTGCGTGACTTTTACCATCGCTACACGGTGGATGAGCACTCGTTCTTGGCGATCGAACATCTGCATCGTTTGAAGGAATCGAAATCGGAATGGGACCAGCGCTTTGCCGAGTTACTGGGCGAACTCGAGCAGCCGGAACTGCTTTACCTGTCGCTGCTGCTGCATGATTCCGGCAAAGCCATGCCGGGCGAGAGTCACGTTGAGGGCAGCCTGCAACTGACTGACAGCTGTACGGAGCGGCTGGATCTTGATCCGGTGGATCGCGAGACGGTGCGCTATCTGGTGGCCAGCCATCTGGAAATGTCGGCGGCAATGCGGCGGGACGTATTCGATCCCGCGAATGTAAAATCGTTCGCGGAAAAAGTGGGAACGCCGGAACGGCTGAAGATGCTATGCCTGATGACTTATGCCGACATCAAAGCCGTGAACCCGGAGGCCATGACGCCGTGGAAAGCGGACAACTTATGGCAACTTTATATTGCGTGCGCGAATTACTTGAGCCGAAGCGCCGATGAGCGCGTGCACACGAGCGATAACGACGACGGCCCCGGCCTTGCACCGTCAAATCTGGCGCATCTGCGATCGCTGGCCTCGGTGGCGGGGAGAAAAGTCAACATTCTTCTGGAAGGATTGCCGCAAAGGTATCTGCGGATCCATGGCGCCAGCGACGTTCTGGCGCATGCCGATATGGCCGCCCGGCTGGGACAGGACGGCGTCCAATTGAATTTGAAGCAGGTTCGTCACTGGTATGAGCTGACGTTGATTACCACCGACCGGCCCTTCCTGTTCGCTTCGGTTTCCGGGGCGCTGGCCGCGTGGGGAATGAACATTGTGAAAGCGAACGCATTCTCGAATGCCGCAGGCACGGTAGTGGACACCTTCTATTTCACGGATCGCTTTCGAACCCTGGAGATGAATGTGCAGGAATGGGAGCGTTTGAAAAAGAGCATTGCGGCCGTGGTCAAAGGCGAAGCCGATGTGGCGCGCATGCTGAGCGACCGCTTGAAATCGGAGAAGGCGAACGGCACGAAGGTAAAGATCGCGACGCAGATTGAATTCGACGACAGCTGCTCGGCGCAGAGCACGATGATGCAGGTTCTGACCCAGGATCGTCCGGGACTGCTTTACCGGATGTGCTCGCTGGTCTCGAAGCATGAGTGCAACATCGAAATTGCGCTGATCGAAACCGAGGGGCAGATGGCGATTGACGTCCTGTATCTGACCTCAGGCGGGGCCAAGTTGAGCGCCGATCGGCAAGCGGCGCTGGGCCAGGCGCTGGGCCAGGCGCTGAGGGAAGAACTGGCTGCAAAGTAGCTCCTCGTGTGGGGCGGACACTCCTGTCCGCCGCTCTTGACCTTGGGGTTGATTTTGACCTTCCGAGTCAGCGAAAAACCAACGTCAACGGCAGCGGACAAGAGTGTCCGCTCCACCATAAAACTAGCGATCTGCGTAATATCCGTCTCTGGTTTGAACGCTCATGTCTTTCTTCTTCACCGCTAACTGGACGTGATGATAGCCGGAGGCGGCGCTGTCTTTGTCGGGTGTATAACCCATGCTGTACTGGGTTCGCAGTTCCTCGACAATGCTGGTGTAGATATCGCCGACGGATTCTTTTTTAGAAACTTCAAAGAAACGTCCACCGGTTTCTTTGGAAATCCGCTCAAGAATCTTCTTGCCGTCGGTGCGCGGTTCCTCAGAAGGTCGTTGGCCTCCGCCGCGACGGCCGCCACCGCCGCTACCTGTTCCTGGGGGCCAACCACCACCTGGGGGCCAACCACCGCCTCCTCGGCTCATTCCCCCTGGCCTTTGACCTTGGTCGTGGTGAGAATCCGCGAAATAGATGGAATAGATCACCGTGTCAGCACGCTGGGCGGCCTCGATCGCGCTTTCCAGATAAGTCTTGCTGCCGTGATCGACGCCGTCCGAGAGAATGACGATAGCCTTCCGTCCCTGCTGCTTTTTCATTAATTCGTTCGACGCCAGATAAACGGCGTCGTAAAGTTGCGTACCGCCGCCACGATGCGAGCCCGAGCCTGAGGGAGAATTAGAAGGATCGTTCGGATCGTTCGAACTCCCGCGGTCCGATGATGTCTTGAGCAATTCGAGCGCCGATTGCAGCTTTTCACGGGATGCAGTCAAGTCCTGCAGCAGTTCTACTTCCCGATCGAAGTGAATAAGGAAGGCTTTGTCCTTGGGCTGCACCAGCATTTGATCGATAAAACTGCGGCTCGCGTTGCGCTCCGAGTCGAGCACGTTGTCTTGACTGCGGCTTGTATCGACGAGCAGACCGAGGGTAAGCGCGAGATTTGTCTCCCGCGAAAAATACTTGATGGTCTCCGGGCGCCCGTCTTCCTGCAGCGTGAAATCGTCTTTAGTGAGGTCGCGGATGATCTTGCCATGTTTGTCGCGAACGGTGACAGGCAACGTGACCACCTTGACGTCAACGGCGACAGTGGCAGCGGGTTCCTGAGCCCGCATCGATGGGCCGACGCCGGGAAGAGCGATCAACGCGACGACCATCGTGTAGACGATCATCGTATAGACGATCGGCGCAAAGGCCACCGGCTTCCACCAGGATGAGGATGCGCGCCTTGATGAACTCACCGCAGGTCCTCCGTTTTGTCATGCTCCGTTATCGTTTATCTCAGACGAATCTTAAGAGCGCTGAATCTGCACAGGAAAATAGAATACACCGCGAGGATCGCGCCCGCCCAACTCGGGAAGGCGATCATCAACCGGTATAGGAGGCCTGCCGCGACCCGACGAGACTTCGTTTCGGTGCTGAATTTATCGGCGGACATGGGAAGACAGTCCTCAGGCGTCAGATCACAGGAAACACTTGGCACGGAAGCAAAGTTCTACTGGTGACGAACGCTTATGACTTGATGCGCGGCGACGGAGTTGCAGTTGCCAAACATCCTGTAAAAGCAACGTCAATGCCGGGTAAAATTTCGTAAACGCCACATATCGCGCATTTGGCGATGCTAAAGTTAGATCATGCGATGTTCCCGGCAGAGACCCGTGCGCGTGTGCCTTCTCGTGTGCCTTCTAAAGACTTGCGTTCTTGCGACCTGTCTGCTCGCAGCGTTGGCAGCTCTGCTTCTGGCGCAGCCGAGCTACCTTCTGGCGCAGGACAAACCAACTCCCACTCCCGGCAGCGCACAAGTAGCCAAGGCCGTCGGGACGATCAAGAGCATCCAGGCGAATTCGATTACGGTGGCTGAGCCCGGTGGCGAAGTAACGGCACGGTTGCTGCCCTCGACAAAAATTTTGCGCGTGCTACCGGGAGAAAAGGACCTGAAGAACGCGACCACTCTCCAACCGCAAGACTTGCAGCCAGGAGATGCGGTACGGGTTCGCGGATGGGTAGCGGCGGATGCACACATCATCGACGCGTTGGAAGTGCTTGTGCTGAAGCCGGCTGATTTGGCGGCCAAACAGCAGCACGACCGCGAGGACTGGCAAAAACGGGGCGTTGACGGGATCGTCACCAATGTGGACGCGGCCACGGACGTCATCACCATCAAGCCCGGTGCAATGGGCGCGAATCGGAGTATCGCCATCCACGTTGCCAAGGATACGATCCTGCGGCGCTACGCGCCCGACTCGGTGAAGTTCGAAGATGCGAAACCGGCGCCCATCGATCAAATCAAGGCGGGAGATCAATTGAACGCGCGAGGAACTCGCAACCCGGACGGCAGTGAAGTGAAGGCAGAGGAAGTTGTCACCGGCACATTTCGCTATATTGAGGGGACCATCAACGCCATCGACTCCGCCAACAATACGATGACGGTGCAGGATGTGATCGCCAAGAGCGCGGTGGTGGTGAGGGTGTCTCCCGATTCGCAAATGTGGAAGCTGCCGGCGGAAGTGGCGCAACGCATCGCGATTTTCTTGAAAGGCGGGGCAAGCGGCGCGAGCGGTGATCAACCCGGCGCCAACGGCCAAGGCCAAGGCCAAAGCATGCGCAGCGGCCAGGGCGCTGCGCCCGGCGCTGGTGGGGCGCGGCCAGGAACAGAATCGCAAACCGGGCACGGGCCGGGCGGCGCAGCAGGCGGAAATAGTCCGTCGAATCTGCAGCGCATTCTGAGCCGCTCCCCCAGCATCAAGCTGGCGGATCTGCAGAAGGGCGACGCCGTGGTGATCCTGACGTCAGCGGGCGGAAAATCGGACGCGGTTACAGCGAGCAAGCTGCTGGCTGGAGTGGAGCCCATCCTGACGGCGGCGCCAAGTCGCAGCGCTTCCTCGCTGCTTTCCCCGTGGGCGCTGGGCGCGCCCGGCGGAGAAGGTGAAGCCGCCCAGTAGCCAACAAAGCTCAACCCATGTTCTCTATCAATGTGATCTGCCTGGAAAGAAAGGGTGTGCGTTTGAAGCTTTTATCAGTCTTCGTTCTGGCAAATCTCACTTTGGCGATTCTGATTCCGGTGACGCTGGTCGGGCTGGCTGCGCCTGCATGGGCGCAGTCGCCGGCCCAGTCATCCGCCCAGTCACCCGCCCAGTCAACAGGAACGACGGGAGCCCTACGCGGGCAAGTGACCGATCCATCCGGAGCGGTGGTGACGAACGCCACGGTTGCGGTCCTCGTATCCGGCGGACAAACGCATTCGGCCACCACCAGCAAGACCGGCGGTTACGAAATCGGAAATCTGCCGCCGGGCAAGTACACAGTCACAGCCAATGCCCAGGGATTCGCCGTCTTTGTGCAAAACGACGTAGACGTGGCGGCGGGTCAAGTCGCGCAATTCAACATCGCGCTCGATATCAACGTGCAGGAGGAAAAAGTCAACGTCCAGGGAGAGGGAGAAAATCCTCAAGTCGACGTCAACCCCGCCAATAATGCCAGTCAGATCGTACTCAGCGGCAAGGACCTGGAAGCGCTTCCCGACGATCCCGATGAATTGCAGTCTGACCTGGAAGCGCTGGCCGGACCTTCGGCCGGCCCCAACGGCGGGCAGCTATACATCGATGGGTTCACTGCCGGACAGCTCCCGCCGAAATCATCGATTCGCGAGATTCGCATCAATCAGAATCCCTTTTCAGCCGAATACGACAAGCTCGGCTACGGACGAATCGAAATCTTCACCAAGCCGGGTACGGACAAGTTGCATGGACAGTTCCAGGTCATTGGGAACGACGCGGGATTAAACACGCGCAATCCCTTTCTTGGCGACGCTGAGCAGTCGCCGTATCACTCCGTAATCTACATGGGAAACATCGGTGGCCCGATCAACAAGAAGGCGTCATTCTTCCTCGACGTGCAGCGGCGTGACATCGACGAAATTGCAATCGTGGATGCGCCCCAGTTTGGACCACCCGAGAGCGTCCCTAACCCGCGCACCCGCACCAACATCGGCCCGCGTATCGACTACCAAATCACCCCCAGCAATACACTCACCGTGCGCTACCAGTATTACCGTGATACCTGGGAGAACAACGGTGTCGGCGGATTAGTGCTGCCGGAGGCTGGCTACAACACCTTGTCCACGGAGCACACGGTGCAGATTACCGATACGCAAGTGCTCAGTACGAAGGCCATCAATGAGACGCGCTTTCAGTATTTGCGCGACAGCAGCAATCAGACCCCGGTGAGCACGGATCCATCTCTCAATGTGATCGGCGCCTACACGGGCGGAGGCGCCGCCTCCGGATCGCTGACCGATTACCAGGATCATTACGAGCTGCAGAATTACACATCCATATCGCAGGGCAATCACTTCATAAAATTTGGCGGCCGGTTGCGGGCTGTGCACGAAGACAATACGTCCGGCGCTGGTTTCAACGGCACCTACACCTTTCCGTGCCTGCCCGGCAGCAGCGGTTGCAACCCCAGCCAGCTTTCCTTCGATGCAACCCATAGCGGCGTGGTGCCTAGCGTGGTGGCCACCGTAGTGGATGCCGGATTGTACGTACAGGATGACTGGAAGGTGCGTCCTAACATCACGCTGAGTGGCGGGCTGCGCTTTGAAACGCAGAACGCAATCCACGATCATGCGGACTGGGCGCCTCGCCTGAGTTTTGCGTGGGGCCTTGGCGGCGGGGGAAAGAGCGCGCCGAAAACCGTGCTGCGCGGTGGTTTTGGCCTGTTTTACAATCGCGTTACCCAGGATATAGTGCTCAATTCCGAGCGTTTGAACGGCGTGACGCAGCAGCAGTACATTGTCGACGATCCCGCTGGCTACCCGGTGCTTCCGTCGCCGGGCACGTTGCCGACGAATACACAGACGACCTACCAGATCAATCCGACTCTGCACACGCCCTACATCATCCAGAGTGCGTTTAGCATGGAGCGACAGGTCACAAAGATCGCCAACGCTACGCTTACCTACTTGAATTCACGCGGCGTCCACCAGTTGCTGTCGCTGAACGTCAACGCCCCGCTGCCGGGCACGCCCTACTCGCCGACATCGAACATTCCAAATCCTGCGGTGGGCCCAATTTACCAATACGCCTCCGATGGCGTTTTCTGGCAGAACCAGTTGATAGCAAATTTCAACATCCGGGCCGGCGCGAAACTATCTCTGTTCGGTTACTACTCGCTGAATTACGCCAACAGCGATCCCATCGGCAGCTTCGGCTCAGGAGCAACGAACGCGGCAGCGTTTACCACGAGCTTTCCATCAAACCAGTACGGTTTGAAGGTGGACTACGGGCGAGCTTCCTTTGCGATCCACGATCGGGTGTTCGTGGGGGGTACGATCGGGCTGCCGCGTGGGTTTCGCCTAAGTCCGTTTATGGTTTTCAATTCCGGCTCGCCCTACAACGTCACCGTGGGGGCCCAGGACTTGAGTAACAATTCGCTTTTCAATGACCGACCCGCATTCAACACCAACCCTTCAGGCCCGTGCCTGTTTCCGACGAGAGCCGCTTGCCAATTCATGATTCCGACAGTCCCCTACACTCCGATTCCCATCAACTATCTGACTGGCCCGTCGCTGTTCACGCTGAACCTGCGGCTGGCAAAGACGTTCGGCTTCGGTCCGGAGGTGGGCGGCAAGAGCGCAACGCCAGCAGGCGGCGGCGGTGGGGGAGGAGGCAGTCCGCGTGGTGGTGGCGGGGGTGGTGGCGGAGGCTTCGGACGCCCAGGAGGTGGTGGCGGCCCATTTAACCTGGGACCGGGATCCAATCGACGTTACAACTTGACATTCAGCGTGAATGCGCGGAACGTTTTGAACCGCGTGAACCCGGCGCCGCCGATCGGGGTAGTGACTTCACCAGACTTCGGAAGGTCGGTCGCTCTGGCAGGGGGCGCGTTCTCAAGCCCGGCGGCAAATCGCAAAATTGAATTGCAGGCGCTATTCAGCTTCTAGCGCACGCGCTAAGTCGAATAATCGGCGTTGATCCGCACATACTCGGCGGTCAGGTCGGTGGTAAGAAATCGCACCGAGTGCTGGCCGCGCCCAAGCTGCACGCGAATGTCGCAGGCCGGCTGCGCGAGACTGCGGTGCGCCTGCCGCTCGTTGAACGTGCAGGCGGTTCCGTTACGGCATACCTTCTGACTGCCAATCAAAATCTGCACACGAGATGGATCAATGGCCAGGCCGCACCTGCCCACTGCCGCAAGAATGCGTCCCCAATTCGGATCAGCCCCAGCCCACGAGGTCTTGACGAGCATCGAGTGAGCAATCGTCCGCGCCACCAGCAACGCCTCTTCCCTGCTGCGCGCCTGTTCGACGAACAGACGGATCACGTGCTGCACGCCTTCACCGTCACTGACAATCTGCTCGGCAAGGGACTGGCACACTTCTGTCAGAGCCACGGACAACTTCTTCCGGATGCGAATATCCCTCATCCGGGCGCCGCTGGCGAGCAGCAACACGGTGTCATTGGTGGAGGTATCGCCGTCAATGGACATGCAATTTAGCGACTGGGCGCACGCCTCGCGCAGAAGAGCCTGCAGCTCCCGCGCACTCGCACCGGCATCGGTGAACAAGTACACAAGCATGGTCGCAAGCTGCGGATGAATCATGCCGGCGCCCTTCGCGATGCCCAACACGGTGATTTCTTTTGAGCCTTCTGTCGACGAAGCTCGGAAACGCACGGACGCAATCTTGGGCCGCGTATCGGTGGTCATGATGGCGTGGGCGAAGGCGAGGACGCCGCGCTGGCTCGCGGATCGCGCCGCAATCAGCTCCGGCAACTTGGCGCGGATTTTTCCCGCCGGAAGTCGAACTCCGATGATGCCGGTCGAAGAAGGAAAGATTTCGTCGGCGGGCACGCCGAGCAGCTTTCCGGCTTCACGGCAAACCCGTTCGCAGGCTTGAATGCCGTCGCGTCCAGTGGCGCAGTTGGCGTTTCCGGAATTCACGACGACGGCGCGAACGCGGCCACCCGTCGAAGCGAGCGCCGCGCGCCCAACATCCACGGGAGCGGCGACGACCCGGTTCTTCGTGAACAACGCGGCAGCGGTCGCGCCCCCGGCGGCTTCCGCCAGAGCGAGATCCGGCCGGCCGCTGACTTTGATGCCGGCAGCCACCGCTGAAAAAGAGAACCTCAGGGGCACGCGAATTTTTTCGGGAGAACGGCGCAGCGAGATCATGCCTGTATCTTCAACCAGTTCTTCGGCGGCGGCAAAATTGCAAACGTGGGCGCCTTGCCGCGGACCATCGCTACTTCGTCGCAGCGATAGAGCCTGGGGCACTGATAACAGTCCTTGTGGATCTTGTCGGGAAGATCCTCGTGATTAGCCAAGGTGAATCCCATGCGCGAGAAAAAGTCGGGAATGCGGGTGAACAGGCACACGCAGGTGACTTTGTGCTTTTCCGCTTGCGCCAGCAGAGCCTTGACCAGGCGTCTGCCGCCGCCGCGGCTTTGGCTCGAGGGATCGACGGTGATCGAACGAATCTCGGCCAGGTGCACGCCGTAGAGGTGGAGCGCGCCGCATCCGATGATGCGTCCGTCCTGTTCGAGGACGACAAAGTCGCGGACGTTCTCGCAAATCTCCGCCAGCGAGCGCGGCAGAAGAGTGCCGTCGCCGGAGTAGGCGGAGATAAGAGCGTGGATCTGCTCGGCATCGGGAAGGACCGCTTCACGCGTGCGCATGGACGCCTTTGCCCCGCGACGGAGCGCTCCTTTTCTCGCGCGGACGCTTTTGCGGGAACTCTGCATTTTTGTGCAACGCGGCGTCCAGAGCCTTGACCACCTGATCCACGTGCTTCTTCTTAATCACGTAGGGCGGCAGAAAGCGCAGCACGGTCTCGTGCGTGCGATTGATGATAATCCCTTCCTGCAGCAGTTGCCGGGCTACCGCCTTCGCCAGTTCGGGCGAGTCCAACTCCACGGCCTGCATCAGGCCAGCTCCGCGAACTTCCTGAATTGATTTATGCTTTTTGTCTTTTTTCAGCGCCTCGAGCTCCGCGTGAAAATATTCGCCCAACGCGCGCACGTGCTTTAACAGCTTCTTCTCCTCGCGCAGGAACTCGATAGCAACAGCGCAAGCCAGCGGACCTCCGCCGAACGTGGTCCCGTGCAGACCCGGATGCATGCACTTCGCAACCCGTTCGGTGGTGAGAATGGCGCCGAGCGGCAAGCCGCCAGCCAGCGGCTTGGCGACGGTAACCACATCCGGCAGCACACCGTAGTGCTGGTAGGCAAAGTGGCGTCCGGTGCGGCCGAGGCCGCACTGAATCTCGTCGAGCACGAGCAGCGCGCCGCTTTTCTTAGTCAAGCGCCGGGCGAGTTCGAGAAACTCTTCGTTGACAAGGCATATCCCGCCCTCGCCTTGAATGGTCTCGATGCACACGGCACAGACGTCGGCATCGAATTTTCGTTGCAGGTCGCCCAGGTCATTGAATTTGACGAAAGTCACACCCGGCACGAGAGGAGCGAACGGGGCTCGATATTTCGGCTGACCGGTGGTGGCCAGCGCACCAAAGGTGCGCCCATGGAAAGAGTTTTCCATGGCAAGAATACGCGTCTTTGAATTGGGCTTGGACTTGCGCTTGGCCCCGCTCGTGTTGTTCATTTGCGCAAAAGCGCGGGCGAGCTTGAGCGCTCCTTCCCAGGCCTCAGTGCCGCTGTTGCAAAAGAAAGCGCGGTCAAGCCCGGAGATCTTGGTCAGCAGCCGCGCGAGTTCCGCTTGATACTCGTGGAAAAAAAGATTCGAAACATGAATCAACCGCCCAGCCTGGCGCTTGATCGCCGCCTGGATCGCGGGGTGGTTGTGGCCGAGCGCAGTAACTCCGATTCCACTCAGGAAATCCAGATACCGCTTGCCACGTGAATCCCAGAGATACACGCCGCGCCCGCGTACAAAAAGGATGGGCTGACGCTCGTAGGTGGGAAGCAAAAGCTTCGCTTCCATGCGCGAGACCGAAGCAAGGCTCATGCTCTTAGTACCTCGGTGCCGCATTCGAGCTTGGTGAAATAAAACAGGGGCAGTATTTCGACCTGCGCCGCGGGCAGAATGCGCACGCGTCCCACGCCCGATTTGAGAGCCTGCGTACAGGCCTCGAGCTTGGGCATCATGCCGCCGCTTACGACGGATTCGTCGATGAGTCCGGCAACCTGGTTAGTGTCCAAACGAGCAATCACCGAACCGTCGGCTTGCTTTACGCCGGGCACGTCGGTCAGAAAAATCAGCGCGTCGGCCTCGCATGCTATCGCGCACGCGGCTGCCATCTGGTCCGCGTTGACGTTGTAATATTGCCCGTCGCCTCCGAGTGCAAGCGAAGAGAGCACAGGAATGCCGCCTTCGGCCCAGATGGCTCTGAGCCAGCGCGGTTCGGAAAAACAGATTTCGCCGACAAATCCCAAGTCGTGTTCCGCGTCCTGTTTCTTGCGGGCACGAAAGACGCCGCCGTCTCCACCGCAAAGACCGATGGCCGGATACCCCGCGGCAGCGATCGCCGCCACCAGGCTTTTGTTCACGATGCCGGCGAGCACCATCAGGGCAACATCGCGCGTCTCGGCGTCGGTAACGCGCAGTCCGTGGACGAAGTCGCTTTTCTTTCCGAGAAGTTTCAGGGTGCGCGTCAGCGCGCTGCCGCCGCCATGCACGACGGCGACTTGGTGTCCGTCCTCGGCGAGTTGCACCACCGCTCTCGCGCATTTCTGAAGAATCGGTTTATCCTCCAACGCCGCGCCGCCAATCTTGACGACAATTTTCACTGCAGGCCCTCCGTCTCGTCCCAGCCGTACATTAGGTTCATGTTCTGCACGGCTTGTCCGGCTGCGCCTTTCAGCAGGTTGTCGAGACAGGAAACAATCACGAGCCGCCGGCCATCGCGCGCGAGGCAAAAACCGAGGTCACAGTAGTTGGTGTGCACCGAAAATTGGATTTGCGGCAAATGCGATGCCGGAAAGATACGAACCCACCGTTTACCTTTGTAAGAATCCTGAAAACAACTTTGAATCTCGTCCGCCGTCATTTCGCGCTTCAGGTAGACATAAATCGTGGACAGAATCCCGCGTGGAATCGGCAAAAGATGAGGGGTGAAAATCAACTGGTGGGAATTGAGCGCCAGTTGCTCAAGGATCTCGCCGGTGTGCCGGTGTCCGAAGACCGAGTAGGCGGAAAAATTGTCGGCCACCGATACGAAGTGGGTACGCGCCGTGGGTTCCTTGCCGGCGCCGGATACGCCGGACTTCGAATCGGAGATGATGCCGCGAGCCAAATCCACCATGCCGGCCGCGAGCAAGGGCGCCAGCGCAAGAATGACGGAGGTCGCATAGCAGCCTGGATTCGCCACCAAAGCGGCCGATGGGATCTGGTCCGCATTCGGCTTCAATTCGGGGAGACCGTACACGGCGCGCTCCGTAAGGTCCGTCGCGGCCTGCGCGTTGGCATCCTTGAAGCCATAGACGGCGCGATGCTGTTCCTGTTTCAGCCGCCACGCGCCGCTCAGATCGACGATCCTCAGCCCGCGGGTCATCAGCCCGCAGGTCATCGCCTCCGTAACAAGTTCGCGAGAAACGGAGTGCGGTGTAGCCAGGAACAACAGTCCCACCCCATGCTGCTCCAGCGCGGACCATGAAAACGGCTGAATCGGCGGCTGGACGGGCAAATTGCCGTTGCCGGAAATGTGCGGCAATCCGGCCGCGTGCCCCTCGGAATCGCCGGTCTTTGTCTCTGTCACCGTCTCTGCCGTGCGCCGCAAAAGCAAGGGCGCGGCGGTCCGCGGATGCCGGCCGAGCAGGCGAGCGAGTTCAAGGCCGGAATAGCCGGTCGCGCCGAGAACCGCGGTTTTAAGTTTGGCCACCATCAGATTTGTTTCAAATCTGCCGGATCCCTCGTCGCCTCATTTTCTTCGTTGAAGCATATTTATCCATTATGATGCATAAATATTCATATATTCTAAATGGTCCCGTCCAACTGTCAAGTCGAAAGCGCGGTTCAGGAGTATGTTCAGGAGCATCTTGATCACCGTTGCTCTGACGACCTCCATGGTAGAGAAGCACCTTGTTTCTCCTGCGGGAGGGATCGCGGGCGTTCTCTGTATAAAAAGTTAACCAAATTAAGTTAACCCCAGCGCGGTAAAGCCCGTCTAAGCAGTCGAGGCGGAGAGTACGAATTGAAAGCTGAGAAGCAGCCCGCAGCCAACCGCGTTCGAGACACTCTCGACGCCCGGCGGCACGCCCGCTTCAAGCTTGAGGTCAATATCGGGGTCTATTCCCGGACGTGCGGTATGCTGCAAGGCCGTACCGTGGATATCAGCGAATCCGGAATCTCAGCCATGCTTAGACTTGAAGTTCCCCTGGGCGAGGTCGTGAGGTTGGACTTTGAGCTTCCGTTCGGTCCAGTGTCGGTTCATGCGGTGGTGCGCCAAAGAAGCGCTTTTCGCTACGGGTTTCAGTTCCTTGAGTCAAACGCCGTGAACGAAGCCATTCGAGCCACCTGCCACCAGCTTGCGCTTAAACAATCCACGGTATCGAGCGAGCGGGGCTAAGGATAACGAACGCCTGGTTATACGCGCATCGTTATACGCGCATCATCGCACCTGCCGGACGCCACACTAGCGAATCCATAAGCCCCGCTCTTACAGTTTTGGCCGGAGGTCGCTCGAGGTGCCGCCGGCCGCTGGAACGTAGCACTTGAGCGTGTAATCCATCACCATGCGATCGGCATTGAAGCGCCAGCCGAGCGTGCGGATGGTGCGCTTCATGCGTTGGATCCAGCCGCGTGGAAGGCCGTCGCGATCGCGCTGGTAGTACAGCGGGATCACTTCTTCGCGCAGCACTCGCAGCAGGTCTTCCCCGTCGCGGGTATCGTGAACATTCATGTCGGAGTGAGTTTTGCCGTTTCCGATGGCGAAGCCGTTCATGCCGTCGTAAGCTTCCGCCCACCATCCGTCCAGAACCGAAAGGTTCAAGCCGCCGTTCAAAACGACTTTCTGGCCACTGGTTCCGGAGGCTTCCAGTGGACGCCGCGGATTGTTAAGCCAGACATCGACGCCCTGCACGAAACGGCGGCCGACGTTGATGTCGTAGTCTTCGACGAAGACGAATTTGTCGGAAAACTGCGGGTCGCGCATCAACTGGGCAATCTGCTGCAGGACGCGCTTGCCGGGTTCGTCGAGAGGGTGCGCCTTTCCGGCAAACACGAACTGCACCGGGCGCTTTGGGTCATTGACCATGCTGGAAAGTTTTTCGATGTCGGTCAACAGCAGATTGGCGCGCTTGTAGGTGGCAAAGCGGCGCGCAAAACCGATGGTGAGCGCGTCCGGACTGAGCACCCGTTCCAGTTGCTGCAGCACGCCGCGCGGCTCCTCGCGCCGCGCCGCCTGCTTGACGGCGCGGCGGCGCACAAATTCGATCAAGCGCGACTTCAGGTTGAAATGAGTCTCCCACAGCTCGCCGTCGTCAACGTTGTCAATGCCATCCCAGATTTTGGCTTCGCTGCTGCGCAGATGCCATCCCGTGCCCAGATGGCGATCGTAAAGGCGAAACATCTGCGGCGCCAGCCAGGAGGGGACATGAACGCCGTTCGTAATGTGTCCAATGGGGACCGCATCTTCCTGTTTGCCGGGATAGAGTCCGGTCCACATGGCGCGCGAGACTTCAGCGTGCAGGGAGGAAACCGCATTGGCGCGCCGCGAGAGCCGCAGGCCGAGCACGGTCATGCAGAAGCGTTCGTCGCTTTCCGGGTTCTCGCGTCCCAGCGCCATGAAACCTTCCCGGGAAAGACCGAGGGCCTCACGCAGAGGTCCGAGGTGCTCTTCGACCAGATCGGCGTCGAAGCGATCGTGGCCGGCGGGCACGGGGGTATGGCTGGTGAAGACCACTTCACGGGCAACGCGGGGCACAGCCTTCTCGAAGCTGATGCCCTCTTCTTCCATGCGCTGGCGAATCGCTTCCAGCACCGCGAATCCGCTATGTCCTTCGTTCAGGTGAAGAACTCCGGGGGTGATGCCGAGCGCTTTCAAAGCGCGCAGGCCGCCCACGCCCAGAAGCAGTTCCTGATGCACCCGAACCCGGCCGTCGCCGCCATACAAACGCGAGGTCATGTGCCGGTCCTCGGCGGTATTGCCTTCCACGTCCGAGTCGAGGAGCAACAAATCGCAACGGCCCACTTTCACGCGCCACACTTTTGCGCGGATCGAGCCGTGGCGGGTATCGACCTGCACCACCACCGGTCTGCCGTTTTTCCCGATGGCCGCTTCCATGGGAAGTTGGTTGACATCGGTCTCGAGATACTCCTCGCGCTGCCAGCCGTCGTGGTCGAGGCGCTGGCGGAAATATCCCTGACCATAAAACAAGCCCACGCCGACCAGCGGAATCCCAAGATCGGAGGCGCTCTTGATGTGGTCGCCCGCCAGAACTCCAAGTCCACCGGAATAGACCGGGAGAGATTCGTGCACCCCAAACTCGGCGGAGAAGTAAGCCACGGGACGGGGCCGCAGCACGCCGGCGTGGCGCGCGCCCCAGGTGCGCTCCGTACTCTCGTACTCGCGCAAGCGGCGATAGGCGTAGTTGATCCGGCTGTGCAGCGCGAGTTCGGTGGCGCGCGCTTCGAGTTTCTCCAGAGGATACTCGTTCAGCAGCGACACCGGACTGTGATTGAGCTGACTCCAGCGCAGCGGATCGAGATCGTGGAACAAGCCGGCGGAATCGTGATCCCAACTCCACCACAGGTTGCGCGCCAGCGCCCACAGCCGCTCCTGGGCAGGCGCGATGAAACGGTCGAGCGTGCGGGCTTCGCTCACCACCGGCGCAACCCGCTTCGCGGCCTCGGTGAGCAGGCGAATCTCATTTTCCGGAAAGACCCGCGCCTCCACGGTTTGAATCACCAGAACGCCTTGCAGCACACCGCGATCAATCAGGGGAACTCCCAGGAACGATTGGTAAGCGTCCTCGCCCGCTTCGCTGAAGTATTTGAAGCGCGGATGGTTCCGGACCTGTTCAACCGCCACCGGGCGGACCTGTTCCGCGACCAGCCCGACCAGCCCTTCATTCACTGACATGCGAAGCTTGCCGATGCATTCATGGCGAAGCCCAAGCGTCGCGGCCAGAACGAGATTGGCGCGGTCGGGCTCCAAAAGGTAGGCCGAGCAGACATCGGCGCCAAACCGTCTGGCAATCAATGCCACGACGTTCATCAGGGTCTCGGCTGGCTTGCTGGGATCCGCCGCCAGGCTCGCGATTTCCTCCCACGTCAGCACATGGCTGGCATCGAGAGAACAGGCAGCGTGGTCCTCAACGATCTCGTTGGGCCGATCCAATCTTGTCTCCATTTCCCAGATCCCTAAGGTTCTCGCAACCGCTCACCCCGTCGCCAGCCCAGCGACGGGAAGACGGTTAGAACAAACCATCCCCTTGGGCCATTCTATCGGGTGAAAAGCGAACCGCTCCACATCAGTTGCGGAAGTGTTGATTACCACGGTGCTTATCGAATGGCCAAATTGCGGCTTTTGGGCTTGCGCTATTCCCGATATATGTAACCGAACTATAAACTCTAGTATCCCGTTCGCGCGAAGTCCAATTCGAATTGTTGATGGAGGGCATCAGCCGGGCGGGGTGATCGGCCTATCGGAGTCATTTGAGCCCACAGGGCGCGGAATTAGTCCGCTTCCTATTTCTCTTCGCTTCACCATCTTCAAAAAACGTGATAGACGTAATGAGCAAAAAGAATCGCCAGCAACAAGCCTGCGATGCCGCAAACCCAGTAGAGAAAATGCTCCGTCAACTTTGGGGAATTGATCTCCTTCTTGTCCATAGCTGAAGAATACTCCTGAAGAATACTCCCTGGCCTCGTTCAATTACATTGTTCAATTACATTTAGGACAACGGAAGACACTCGCAGGACAACACTCCACGCAATCAGAAAAAGCGGGTGATGCCCTCCTCCATGACGAGCACCTTGTCTTTAACTCCGGCCTTCAGCGCTTCGCGCTCCAGCAACTGGAGAGGCTCTTCGATGGGCTCGTGCGACAGGCGGAAGGTTCCATAGTGCATGGGCACCATCCAGCGGGCCTTGAGATCGAGAAAGGCCTGGGTGGCGTCGGCGGGACTGGTGTGCACGTTGCGGAATTGCGGCGGATTGTAGGCGCCGATGGGGAGCAGCGCCAGTTCGGGCGACAAGCGGCGTCCGATTTCGCGAAAGCCCGCGAAATAGGCGGTGTCTCCGGCGTGGTACACCGAGTGTTTGCCGCTGCGCAGCACGTAGCCGCCGTAGCCGCGGTGCGAATCCTTGATGATGCGCGCTCCCCAATGCCGCGAAGGGACGTGAGTAATGTCGAGTGCGCCGTGGCGATAGGTGTTCCACCACTCCAGTTCGACAATTTCTTCGAAGCCCAGATCGGAGACCAGGTCGAACAAATGATGGGGGACGACAAGCGTGGGCGCGGTTCCGGTCTGCCGCCGGGTTTGCCGCGCGATGGCCCGCAGCGACTGGCGATGTAAGTGGTCGAAGTGCGCGTGCGTCACCAGTACGACGTCTATGGGAGGCAGGTCGCGCAGGTTCAATCCAGGTTGGCGCAGGCGCTTTAGAACAAACAGCCAGCGCGCAAAGTTGGGATCGATGACGACGTTCTGTCCGCCAATCTGCAGAAAAAAGCTGGCGTGTCCGATGAAGGTGACGCCTAGTTCGCCGTTTGCAACCAGCCGCGGTTTGTGGGTCTGGCCGGTGCGCGGCGTCACCACCGAATGACGCACCAGACGCGTGAACTGGCTCGCTCGCTTGCGCAGAGCGGGATTTTTCAACGAGGACTTTAACATTCTTTCAACCAGTATGTCTTGAACAGTACGATTCCACCTGTACTATCGGACCCACCCGCCGCCACGCGGACTATGAACATATTATCGGCTTTGTTGGCTCAACTCTCCAGTGCGTTTAGATGCTCTGGAGCCCGGCGACGACGCACCGGCGGGCGGTTCCTTCGGGTAGTCTTCCAAGGTGGTCAAGTCTTGCAGTTTATACCATCGTGTTTTCCTTGACGGTCAGTTTGCTGGTCGTATCTAATCCAAAGTTTGAAGAACCTTTGAAGAACTCAGAGAAGGAGTCAACGCCAATGCGCATCGCTTTTCTTGGCATGGGAATTATGGGCCGGTCGATGGCCGCTAACCTGGTCAAAGCCGGACACCAGGTCGCCGTCTGGAATCGAAGTGGCGGCAAGGACGTGGAAGGCGCACGCAGCGCCCCTTCTCCGGCGGATGCGGCGCGGGGCGCGGAAGTGGTGTGGATGTGCGTCTCCGACACCAAGGCGGTCGAGGGCGTGCTCTTTGGGCCGGGCGGCGTAGAGCAGGTTCTGGCCGCGGGCATGATCATTGCCGACTCAAGCACGATTTCGCCATCCGCCACTCTGCGCTTTGCCGAGCGCGTGAAAGCGCGTGGCGTTGACTATGTGGACGCTCCCATGACCGGCTCGAAGATCGCCGCCGCGGCCGGAAGCCTGATTTTCATGGTGGGCGGCGACGAAGCCGTGCTCGCTCGCCTGCAGCCGCTTTTTAAGGCCATGGGCAAGCAGGTCTTCCACATGGGCGAAACCAGCAAAGGACAGGCCACCAAGCTGGTCATGAATCTGCAGATTGCGCTCATCTATGAAGGCTTCGCCGAAGCCCTCACGCTCGCCGAAAAGCTGGGCGTGGAAGTGGAAAAACTGTTGCCCCTGGTGCAGGCCTCCATGGTCCGATCGGGAGTGGTGGACTACAAAGCTCCGTTCATTCTGAAGCGCGACTTCTCGCCCAACTTCCCTCTGCGGCTGATGCTGAAAGATATTCGCCTGGCGCTCGATGCGGCTAGGGAATCGCGGGTGCGCCTGCCGGGACTCGAAGCGGTGGAAAAGGTCTACGATGTCGCAGCCAAAGAAGGGCAGCAGGATCTCGACTATGCCGCGACCCTCACCTTGCTGGAGAAATGGGCGGGCGTGGAAATGAAGAACCCGTCAAAGTAAGCTCGGCTTGGACGGCCGAGGGCGGCCGTCCCTCCACGAGCGCTATTCCTTCTTCTTTGCCAGCGAGCGGATGTAGTTCACCATGTTCCAGATGTCATCATCCTTGGCGCGGTCGCCTTCGGGAGGCATGTCACCCTTGCCGTTCCGGATCACATAGAAAAGTGTGCCATCGCTGCTGTCCTTCATCGCGTCCGGATTGGTGAAGTCAGTGACGTTTTTCATGTCCGAGGCCATGTCGCCCTTGCCATCGCCGTCTTTTCCATGACACATCGCGCAGTCGATGACATACAACTTCTTGCCCTTGGAGAGTGACTCCTGGGTCGGCTTGACAGGGTTTACTCTGCCGGCAGCCTCGGCGGAACCTTTGTTGTCGGGGGCGGGTGCCTTTGCGGGGGGCTGATCGTTCTGCTTTTGCGCCCACAGCGCAAACACAAAAAAAAGCAAAGCGAAAAGAACCAGCGGAGTTTTCTTCGATACTTCTTTCGACGCTTCTTTCGACACTCTGTTTTTCAACACACACCTCCGGTTAAGGAGCACGGTTGAAATGCCAACCATACTCTACGACACCGGAACGAGCACGGGAAGTTGTGCGGTCACACACCGCTGTGCGGCGAATCACGTACGGCGCCGCAACCGCGACTACCGCTTGGTGGAGATCGGGTCGCTCGGCAGGAACCACATTACGCTCGTAACCCCTTTATCCAGCGAGGATTACAGAAGTATTACAAAACGGGTCGCGCGGTCTTGATATTGTCAGCTTAGAGGGGAAGTGGGGAGAAAAGACGCATGAGCCAGACAACACGCGAGATGATGAGCGAAGAGATGAACGAAGAAACGCTCCGGGCAATGAGCGAAGCCGGCGAAGGCACCAATCGCAAGGACCGCGCAAACCGCGATGGTTTCAACTGGGGCACGGCGATCGCCATGGGGCTGTTTCACGTGGGCGCAGTCGCGGCGCTATTCTTCTTTACCTGGCCGGCATTTTTCGTCGCCCTTTTCCTGTGGTGGGTTTCAGGCAGCCTCGGCATCGGGATGAGCTATCACCGCCTGCTGACGCATCGCGGATACAAGACGCCGAAGTGGGTGGAATACTTCCTGACCTGGTGCGCGACCCTGGCGCTCGAAGGCGGCCCAATTTTCTGGGTGGCCACGCACCGCATTCATCATCAGTTTTCCGACGAAGAAGGCGATCCGCATTCTCCCATCGACGGCAAGTGGTGGTCGCACATGGGATGGATCCTGATGGGCAAGTCGATGCACCACGACACCACCACCCTGGCCCGTTACGTCCCCGACCTGACCAAGGATAAAGTTCACGTCTGGCTCACCAAGTATCACTACACCTCCAACATTGTTCTGGGCGTGATCCTGTTTGCCATTGGCGGATGGCCGTGGCTGTTGTGGGGAGTGTTCGCGCGCGTCGTGGTCGGACTGCACTCCACCTGGATGGTGAACTCAGTCACGCACCTGTGGGGATCGCGGCGTTTCGCGACCAAAGACCTCTCCACCAACAACGGACTGGTCGCCGTCCTGACCTTTGGCGAAGGCTGGCACAACAATCATCATGCGCATCCGGTTTCCGCGCGCCATGGCTTGACCTGGTATGAAATCGACATGAACTGGTACGGCATCTGGACGCTGCAAAAACTCGGACTGGCGCGGCACGTGTACAAGGTCGCGCTCGATAACCTTCCGCCCAAACCGGCCCTGCTACGTGATGTGGAGGCCGCTGGCGTGGTGGCGGCAGCCGCGGGCAACGACTAGAACGGCATTAACCGCAGAGGACGCGAAGAACGCAAAGAGAACCGGGAAAAGTCCCCCGGTTTTTTCTTTTTCTCGTAACTTCTCCGCGAACTCTGCGTCCTCCGCGGTTAAACGCATTTCCCGGCATTTCCCGCTAAAATCTCCCTGTGCGCATCATCAGCCGCCAGAAGGCGATCTATTTTTTTCTCACGCTCGGAGTGTGCCTGGCGGCGCTCGCCGGAGCGGTCGGCAGCGGCTGGGTCATCCTCAACTGGCGCGAGGGCGTCAAGGTTTTTCTGGGCGTCATTTTTTTTGGCGCCATCGTTACGGGCCTCGTCCTCAATACGATTTTTCTGGTCCGCGAAATTCGCGAAACCTTGCAGAGACGCGGGGTCGAAGAAGCGCAGCGGCGGGAGTTCTACGAGTTCATGCTGCTTGATACCGACCGCCTGCTGCACACCGTGGAACAGGTCTTGAAAGCGGGTGAGGCGGCGCAGAAGAAAAGCCCGGCGCAGCGCTTGCCGGTGGAATTCAACTCGCTGGTGCGCGAGTGCATCGAACTGGCGCGAGCGCGCCATCATTTGCAC
>JBEKWX010000011.1:0-28291 GCA_049512675.1 Terriglobales bacterium
CGTGTCGTCGTCGACCATTTCGTTCCACGACTTGACTCGGGTCAGGATCTCACCCGTACGGATTTCTGTTTGCCGGGTTTCGTCTACCTCGGTGCCCGGCGGCGGAGTGATTATGTCAGTGCCGGATTGTTCGCCGATCAGCCCGTGACCGATCAGACCGCGCGTCACAAGCCAGGCATCCGTTGCACCACCTGCATTTGACTCTGTCCCCGGCGCCAGAACAACATCGGTGCGGCCCACAGCAGGCCATAGAGCTGAAACTGCTGCCAGTACGGTCACCGAAGGAATCAGAATCCAGAATCGGAACGATAAGATTTTCATTTTGAAATCCACATTCCTAAGAGACGAGCACGGGCCGCAGTTCGATACGCGTTTTGATGCATTTTAGGGGCCTGCTTTGCCGCAAGTGCCCAAAAAACGCATACCGCGTGTCGTCGGCGACTCTTCTACCTCGAGCAAAGTATGGAGATGTGAGAAAACTCTCGGACGAGGTGATTAGATTGTACACCAATGGACTCGAGGGGCAAAGACCGTTGGTGAGGGAAGTGGAGCGCGATTAGCGCTCATTCCCCGAGCGCGGACGGGGTCAACGCCAGCGCCGACCGTGCCGCGGCCGGCCATCGACAGCGGTCGCAGCTGGCACTGCCAGAGGGGAAAATAGCAAATATACTACCTGGCGCTCACGCGGTACTTCGAAGTGGTCGCGGCCATTGCCAGCAGGACAAAGTCCAGCCGCGTCCTTCGACAGCAAGAGCAGCCGAGTAGCAGGAGGCGACGGTCAGCTCCCGTAGAGACCAACGAAGCGCTTCGTCTGCATCTGGCCGGGTGCTCAACAACGCTGCAGGTTCTCCGGGAATCAGCGACACGTCGAACTGATTCAGGGGGATGGAGAGTCCTTCGCCTCTCGCCTTGATGTAGGCTTCCTTGCGGGCCCAACAGAGAAAGAACGCGTATTTCCGAAGGTAGACAGGAAGCGCTCGGAGCGTCGCAATCTCACATGGCGAGAAAAATCGCTCGGCAATCTGCTCGACTTCCAAATCGCAGCGGATGAATTCGAGGTCGATGCCAATCTCGCGACCACGAGTGACCGCATAAAGGGCCACTCCCTGAGAGTGGGACATATTAAAGCGGATCGCATCTCCACCAGATTTCCAGACCAAGGCGGGCTTGCCATGAGAACTGTAGCAGAAGGATAGGCATTTCGGTCCTCGATTCAAGTAGCGGCCGAGGATAGCCCTGAGTACTCCGTGAGCGGTGATAAAGCGCTCGCGGTCTGTCTGAAAGTAAAACCGCTGGGCCCTTGTTCGCTCATCTTCTGCAAGGGTATGCAGGAAGCTATCGCGCTGCGCCGGAGCTTCGTCCAGAAAGGCTCGCCAGACATGTACTTCGTTACTACCTAATATTAGCGTCGCCGGCGGAAAGCCCCACGGCGTAGGAGTTGAGGTGATGGGTAGTGTCTTCATGTGGCCGTTCTTACCGGGTTTATTGCAGTTCCTGGGAAAGCGCCCGAAGTAAAAGAGGTTGTTTCAAGAAGAAATGGTCGCCGGGAAACATCCGCAGCGAGAACGAAACACTCGTCTGAGCACGCCAGGCTTCAAGATCGCTATCGCTCACTTCGTGATCCTGCAAGCCACCAAATGCAGAGATGGGACAGTTCAGGGGCGGCTCAGTCGAGTACAGGTATGTTTCGTACACCGCAAAGTCTGCACGCAAGACAGGGAGCATGATCTCCATTAATTCCTCGTGGCCCAAGAGCTCGCTGGGCGTGCCGTTCAATCGCCGCAGTTCCATTAAAAATTCTTTATCTGGCAGGGTATGGATAGGCCGCCCGCGATGAGGGATTTGAGGCGCACGACCAGCAGATACAAATAGGCGGACAGGGTGCACGCCATACTGTCTGCGGATCCGGCGGACGAGTTCAAAACCGACTAATGCTCCGAGGCTGTGGCCGAAGAAGGCAAAAGGCTCATCCAGGAATGGAACCAGGGCTTGGGCGAGGGCTTCGATAAGAGGCGAGAGTTGAGCGAAAGGACGCTCCATCAGCCGAGTTCCCCGTCCCGGGAGTTGAACCGGGCAGACCTCGACATCCGCCGGTAAGCCGTCGGACCAGGTGCGAAAGATCAATGCGCCGGCTCCTGCGTACGGGAAACAAAATAGGCGAAGACGGGTCTTTAGCCCAGGTTTGCGGCATAAAATCCAGGAGTCAACAGCAGCGGTGGTTGTCGACCGGCTCATTCAGAAGCTGTCCTCACAAAGTAGAACCTACAAGTTAACTCTTTGATGAACGAATCTAACTGTCCCGCTAATCCATTTTCCTTCTCAGGCTGAGCGGTCTCATGTCGGTCCACACTTCTTTAATATAAGCCAGGCATTCGGTTTTGGAACCGGTCTTGCCTGTATCCGTCCAGCCAAGAGGGCTTTTCTTTTCGGCGGGCCAGATTGAGTACTGCTCTTCAGGATTTACAACCACTTTATAGGTTGTCGTGTCTTCTCTGTCGTCACTGTTCATCCTGCGTCCTTCATCGATTTGATCGATGGATTGACATCGGCGAACCATCCCTCAGTCGCTTGCACCTGATCGAGGCAAGCCCGTAGCTTCCCGGCCAAGACTTCCACGTGAGGCTTGTAAACCATCGTTGCGTGATTGCCCGGAACGATATGGACGTCCACGCCTGCAGCAGCCCACTGGCTCCAGCCCAAGGTCGGATCAGACGAGGTTCCCGCAAGTTCCTGACCAGCCTTGAACAGCGTGATTCGACCCGGGTACTGATGCAGTACGTAGTTTTGCGTAGCTCGAAAATCGGCCTTGCAGAGTTCGATGAATGGCTGAGCTTGGGAAACTTCAATATCGGAGGGCATCAGTCCCGCTCTTTTCGCGTGCGCGAGCACGCGCTCCAGCAGCTCGTGCTTTGGAAGGCCGGTGAGAGAATCCCGGGGATCCAGTGAAAGACCGAAATAGCGGATAAAGTCGACCAGCAGGCGCGCGTCAAAGTCCTCATCGTCGAGCTCCTCATCGGCGGTTGGAATCCGAGTATCCAGTAGGGCTAACAAAGCTACCATCTCACCTTGAGCGCGAAGCTGTTGAGCCATCTCGAGAGCTACGAAGCCTCCCATGGACCATCCTCCTAGAAGGTAAGGCCCCGCGGGCTGCACCGTCCGTAGCGCTTCGATGTAGTAAGCGGCCATGTCCTCGATGCGCGAGTGCCGTTCCTGTCCCTCTTCCAGCCCTCTTGCTTGCAGGCCATAAGAAGGTTGATCGGAGCCTAAATGGTGCGCCAAATGAACGTAGGGAAAGACATGTCCACCGGCCGGATGTATCAAAAAGAAAGGCCGTCTGTTACCTCCCGGTTGAATAGCTACCAAAGATGAATGCGGCGGCGCTTTGGCGTGCTGGTTGAGAATCTTCGCTAGATGCTCAACTGTAGCTCCCTGAAACACAGTGGCTAAGGGAACTTTCTTGCCCAGTCTCTTTTCGATCAACGCGAACAAACGAACGGCCGCCAGGGAGTGTCCTCCCAGCTCAAAGAAATTGTCGGTCACGCCGATGGGCCTAACACCCAAAACCTCTTCCCACAGACTGGTGAGCTGGAGTTCTAGAGCGTTACGCGGCGCTACGAAAGCCCTTCCCGGTTCGGATCGTGTTCGCCCGGGCTCTGGCAGGGCGCCGCGGTCTACCTTCCCGTTGGGCATCATCGGCAAAGCATCGAGCGGCACGAAGACCGCAGGCATCAAATAATCGGGTAGCTTCTCCTTCAGAAAGATACGCAGCTCACTGGCCGTTGGCGGAGATTCCCCCTGGGCGACCACGTAGGCCACCAACTGCTTCTCTCCAGGAGCGTTTTCCCGAGCCAGGACAACAGTCCCGCCCACCGCGGGGTGTTGGCGAAGCACTGCCTCGATTTCCTCAAGTTCGACACGGAACCCGCGGATCTTCACCTGATGGTCGATTCGACCAAGGAACTCGATATTCCCGTCGGAAAGATAGCGGGCGAGATCCCCGGTCTTGTACAGTCGCCCTCCAGGTTCGCCGCTAGAGGGGTTCGGAATGAAATTCTCCGCGGTTAAATCGGCTCGATTCAGATAACCTCGAGCCAAGCAGTCACCGCCAATATACAGTTCACCCGGAACTCCGATCGGAACCACGTTACCGTACTTGTTTAGAATGTAGATCTCTCTGTTCGCGAGGGGACGGCCAATAGGAACTCTCTGAAGAGTCGAGCGCTCGCGATGCCACGGAGTGACATCAAAGGCAGTCGCTGTTATAGTCGCCTCCGTCGGCCCGTAGGCATTGATTAGACGGATTGAACGCAACGGTGTTCGATTCCAGAGGTCGAGGAACTCGGGCAACATCGTATCCCCGCCCACGATGAAGACTCTGGGCTGAATATTTGAAACCAACTCCGAAAGGTCTGCCCACTCTCGCGCCAGTTCTTGCCAGTAGCCGGTTGGAATATTGAGTACAGTGAGTCCAAACTCCGAAATCTTTTTGTGAAATTCCGTAGTATGCCATACATCGGTACTGATCATAACGAGCGTGGCCCCGACAATAAGCGTAGGCAGCACTTGCTCCAGTGATAGATCGAAACTCGGTGACGCAAACTGGAGCACCTTATCGCTTGAATCCAGCTCGTAGTAATTTCGAACATTAAGGCAGTGCGATGCAATCGAAGCATGCGAAACGAGAACTCCCTTTGGCTGACCGGTCGACCCCGAGGTATAGATTACATAAGCCAGGTTCTCGGGCATGGTTAAGCAGATTGGGTTCTCCGCACTCTCTTGGGCGATGGCCTCCCAATCTGAATCCAGACAGACCACCTTCGCATTGTGCTCAGGCAATCCCGCCAGCAACGGTTCCTGTGTCAGTAGTACTGGCACCCCGGCGTCTTCCAGCATGAAGGCGAGTCGCTTCTTCGGATACGCTGGATCCAGTGGCACATAGGCACCGCCGGCCTTTAGAATGCCCAGCAGCCCGACGACCATCTCCAATGAGTGCTTGAGGCAAATTCCGACCGGTATCTCGGGTCCCACTCCCAGGATCCGTAAATGATTCGCCAGTTGATTAGTCCGGCGGTTCAGTTCTTTGTACGTCAGCTGCTGATCTTCAAGTACCACCGCTACCGCGTCAGGTGTTCGCCGGACCTGCGCCTCAAAGAGCTGATGGATACACAGGTCTTTCGGACAGTCAGTTCTGCTATCGTTCCAGTTCACCAATAGTTGTTGTCGCTCTGCTTCGGTCAATAACGGGATGTCCGAGACGCGTCGCTCGGGAGCAGTGGCCACGGCCTCCAGTAAGGTTCTAAAATGGCCGAGCATACGTGTAATAGTCACAGCCTCAAACAGGTCCGTGTTATATGCTAATGTTCCGACCAGACCTTGCTCGGTGTCCACGATATTCAGGGTTAGGTCAAAGTGAGTCGTCCCGGTGTCCACTTCCACAGGACTCAGGCTCAATCCCGGCAGTTCCAACGGCTGCAGCGAGGCATTCTGCAGCACGAACATCACCTGGAAGAGCGGATTGCGGCTTAAGTCTCTCGCCGGGTGCAATTCCTCAACCAGCCTCTCAAAGGGCAGGTCCTGATGGGCATACGCTCCCAAGCACGTTTCGCGTACCCGGTGCAAAAGCTCCCGAAAAGTGGGATTGCCTGAGAGGTTGGTGCGCAGGACGAGGGTGTTGACGAAAAATCCTATTAGGCCTTCGATCTCTAGGCGGTTACGGTTGGCGGTTGGCGTTCCTATGACGAGATCATCCTGATTCGTATACCCGTGCAACAAAATCGTGAACGCCGCCAGCAGGGTCATGAAAAGGGTAACCCCTTCCTGGCGACTTAGAGTCTTCAACCTGTCGCCCACGGTCTTGGGCAGGAGAAAAGATTGGTGCGCACCGCGAAAAGTCTGCACAGCCGGCCTGGGGTGGTCGGTGGGCAATTCCAGGAACGGAGGCGCACCAAGCAGTAGCTGCTTCCAATAGGTAAGCTGGGTTTCAAGAACCCCGCCGTCCAACCACTGCCGCTGCCAATGGGCAAAATCTGCGTATTGGATGGGTAGCTCAGGCAGGGATGTGGGCGTCGCGGAACAAAAGGCTTCGTAGAGTACAGCCATCTCCCGAATCAGGATTCCGACTGACCAACCGTCGGAAACAATATGATGCATTGTCAGAAGCCCGACGTGTTCGTTTTCACCCAGCCGTAGCACGGTTCCCCGTACGAGCGGACCTTCGGCCAAATTGAAGGGCCGCTGCGCCTCGTTCGTTGCGAGCCGCTGGACCTCGCGCTCCCGCTCAGGCAGCTCTCGCAAATCCACTATCGGCAGCGGCAGCGTCAGGAGCGGTGCGATAACCTGAACTGGGCGACCATCCACAATGGCAAAGGTAGTCCGCAAGGCTTCATGGCGCTTCACGATTTCGTTGAGACTCTGCCTCAGCGCCAGCACGTTGAGCGGTCCCTTGAGACGGACGGCGGCGGGAAAATTATAGACAGAGCCGCCCGGCTCGAGCTGATCGATGAACCATAGTCGCTGTTGAGCAAAGGAGAGAGGCAGTTCTCCGTCCCGAGGAACAGGCACAATGGGCGGTGCCTCCAGTCCTATACCCCCTAAGTCAAGGTCTTCAGCTAAGCCGGCGACTGTGGGCGCCTCGAACAGACGGCGCAGCGGCATCTCCACCTGGAAGGCTTCGCGGATGCGGGAAACAACCTGGGTAGCCAATAGCGAGTGCCCGCCCAGCTGAAAAAAGTTATCGTAGATACCTACTCGCTCGACGCCGAGGACTTGGCTCCAGATCGCGGCGAGTAGCTCTTCCGTAGGCGTGCGACATGCCACGAATACCTCGTCCAGTTCGGGTTGCCACCCGTCGGGCGTCGGCAATGCGCGGCGGTCTACCTTCCCATTGACGGTCAACGGAAAGGCGTCCAGCAGCATGAAAATCGCGGGCACCATGTGCTCGGGCAGCTTGTCTTTCAGAAAATCGCGCAGCTCATTAGCGGTGGGGCGTGCTTCTCCCTCGGCGGCCACATAGGCCACCAACCGCTTATCTCCAGGCCCGTCTTCCTGAACCAGGACGATAGCCTGCCGAACCCCCGGGTGTTGTCCGAGCGTTCCCTCGATTTCCCCAAGTTCGATGCGGAACCCGCGGATCTTAACCTGGTGATCGCTACGACCCAGGAACTCGATGTTCCCGTCTGGCCGGTAGCGCGCGAGGTCCCCGGTCTTATACAGCCGCGCTCCAGGCTTGCCGCTGAAGGGATCTGGAATAAACTTCTCGCCGGTCAAATCGGGTCGCCTGACATAGCCTCGAGCCAGACCCACGCCACCGATGTACAAGTTACCAACGGCGCCTATTGGGAGAAGACGAAGCAGGTCGTCCAAGATATATACCTGTGCGTTCGGTATAGGTCGTCCTATAGGAATTGCAGAATGGGCATTACACTCTTCGCACCGCCAAAATGTAGAGTCGATGATTGCTTCAGTCGGTCCGTACACGTTGTACAGCTTGGCTCCGATGCGGCTTTGGAACCGTATGACGATCTGGGGTGCCAACGCCTCGCCGCCGCACATAACGGCTCGCAGAGCCTGGGCGTCATGGAATGCGGGTTCCTCAACTAGGAGCCGCAGAAGCGACGGAACGCAGTGAAGAATTGAGATCCGTTCGCGACGAATTGCCTCCGCTACATATCGGCAATCCCGGTGACCGTTGGGTTCCGCGATTAGCAGCGTTCCTCCTGATATCAGGGTCGGGAAGATCTCACGCCCGGCGGCATCGAAGGTGATGGGTGTTTTCAAAAGGCAGCGGTCGAGAGCTGATAGTTCAAGTGTCTCAATTATCCAGTTGACGGCATTGCTAAGTCCACCATGCTCGACCATGACCCCCTTTGGCCATCCGGTTGAACCCGACGTATAAATGACGTAGGCGAGGTCCTTGGCTGTTGCCGTAGATACCGGATTCCTTTCGCTATTCCGCGCGATCAATTCCCAGCCTGAGTCCAGGCACAGCGCGTGGATCTCAAGCTTGGGTATACTGTCCAGGACATGTTCTTGTGTTAACAGCACCGGCGCGTGGACATCTTCCAGCACGTAAGTCAGACGTTCCTTGGGATACGCGGGATCCAATGGTACGTAGGCGCCACCCGCCTTGAGAACGCCAAGGATTCCCACGGCCATCTCCAGGCATCGCTCCATGCAAATGGCAACTGGAACTTCCGATCCTACCCCGAGCTTTCGCAAATGACGCGCGAGCTGATTAGCCCGAGCATTGAGCTGAGCATAGGTTAGATGGCGGTCGCCGAAAACGACGGCGATGTTCTCCGGCGTGCGATCGACTTGTTCCTCGAATAGTCGGTGAACGCACTTGTCTCTTAAGGAGTCAGTCGTGGTGTTGTTAAACTCGATCAGCAGTTGATTTCGGTCCGTTTCGCTTACGATCTCGAAGTCATCGATGCGGGCGTCCGGATTCGTCGTGACGCTTTCCAGCAAAGTATGAAACTCTTTGTGTAAGCGAGCTATATCTTCACCCCGAAATAGGCTGGAATCGTAGTGAAACTCGGCGACTAAAGAGTCCTTCTTCTGAAGGCAGGAGAGTTTAAGCATGAACTGATCGGAACAGGTATATCGCTTGTGAATGGCGAAGCTGACGCCGGCGGCGGAATATGTCGCATGTTCTTCCGTGAATTCGAAACCAACGGGCAAGAAGGGAGGCGGCCCGGCGTCTGTCTGCGATCCTGTGATTTGTTCCCAGCTAAAGTACTCCTGCCATGCGATGGCATCATGCAGGGATTCACTAAGCCGTCCCAGCAGACTACTTAAGCGAAAATCGCGTTCCAGATGACAGGACACGGGCAAGGTCTTTCCAAACGGGCCCACTGCTTCCTGTAGTCCCTCGTACGTACGACCATCGGATGCTATGCCGATGATAAAGTCTGACTGACCGGTGAGGCGCCAGAGGAGAATCTGCCAACAAGCCAGCAGGAACACAGACGACGAAGCATGGTACTTACGGGTGAGCGTCGCGATATTTGCGGTCATGTCGCGCTCAATCGGCGAGGTTAGGAAGTGCGGCTCAAATGTTGACTTTTCGAAGGACCGCTGTTGAAAGGGAAGCTGTGGACACATGGCAGCGGAGAATTTCCGCTCGCGCCAGTAGTGTTTGCCTTCCTGCCTGTCTTCCGATTCTAGTAAGTAATTCTGCCACTCTGCGGCATCGGCGTATTGCAGCGGTTCATCGGATAGCTCCCCGCAATCCAGACAAGCTGAATAACAACGGCTGAGTTCCCGCGTTAAATTCTCCAGTGAGGCCGCATCCGCACAAAACGAAGATAGATTGACAAGCAACGTGTGTCTGTCTGGCGACAGGGTAACCAGAGACATACGCAAAAGCGGACCCCTTTCTAAGTCAAAGGCCACCTCTCTCGCTTGCCGATAAAGCGCCTCGATCGCAGCCTCCTGCCGTGGAAGATCGCAACCGCTCAGGTCGTAGTCGTCGATTGAGGGCTTGCCACCCACGCCGACGGTCTGCAGCGGAGCGGTCACGCCGTTTCCGCAATGAAAGGAAGTGCGGAGGATCTCATGCCTATCGAAGACTTTCTGCAGGGCGGCCTTTAGAATCCGTGTGTCGAGGCTTCCTTCGATCAGGATGGCGCACTGGGCATGACAAGGCAGGCCGCGGCCGGCTTGATGCAACGACCACAAATGCTTTTGCTGAGGTGAAAGCCGGAAACCTTCAATAACGTCTGTTTGCATTCGTGTACTTCGGCTTCCCATCTACGCCGTCATTACCCAGGTGCAACGCGCTAACAGGTTTCCGCTTGATCTGCTGTAACTTCTGAATATTGAGTTCTCGGTGTGCTTTGCGGATCTGGGCCTGCTCTTGCCTGTCCGTTTCGGCGAGTAGTTCCTTTAACGCGCTCAACCCGGTAGTGGGCTGTCCTACGACATGCCGCAGAAGTGTTTCGAAGTGTTTTGACAATCGGGCCATCGTGGCCGGACCAAACAGATCCGTGTTGTATCGCATGGAGGCAGCGAGCGATTCCTGCATCTCGATTATCAACAACACCAGGTCGAGCGTGGCCGCCCGACGTTCCAGGGGAAAGGACTCGAGCACAAGGCCGCCGGGGTTCATGCGAATCCCGGTTTCGCCCATGGCGAACGCTGACGCTCCCTGTTCCGCGAGCCGGTGCGGTTTATCCAGTACGAACATCACCTGGCATAGCGGTGGCCGGCTAAGATCCCGAGACGGCCTGAGTCGTTCGACCAGGAGGACGGTGGGGTAATCCTGATGCTCGAGAGCATCGAGCACGGTGTGGCGAACCCGGTCAAGAAATTCTCGGAACGCGGGGTTGCCGGAGAGATTCGTCCTTAGGACAACGGGGTTCGTGAAGAGGCCGACGATACCTTCGAACTCGACCCGGCTCCTGCCCACCATCGGCGAACCCACCAACAGGTCTTCCTGGCCGGTATGGTAAGAAAGCACTATCTGGAAGACCGCCAGAAGGACCATGTACAGCGTCGCTCCATGAGCCTTGGCGAGAGCCTTGAGCCCGGAGCTCAGCTCCGCGTCCATAGTGAAATCGTGCGATGCCCCTCGATAAGTCGGAATCGCGGGACGCGGCCGGTCGGTCGGAAGATCCAGTACGGGTAACTGCCCCGCCAACTTCTCCCGCCAGTATGCCCACAGCCGTTCTCCCTCCGGGCTTGCCAGCATTTCGGCCTGCCAACGGACGTAGTCAGTGTATTGCAGATCAAGCGGCGGCAGAGGCGCTTTCACGCCGGCGCTTTCCGCCGGGTATAGCACTCCGAGTTCATTCAGGAGCAGCGCCAGGGACCAGAAATCGATCACGATATGATGCACGACCAGCAGAAGGATGTGTTCCTGTGCCGATCGCATGATCAGACTCACCCGCAGCAACGGCCCTCGTTCCAGATCAAACGGGCGATAGGCTTCCTCGAGTAGTCGGGCCTTCAGTTCCTCTCCGCTCCAGGTTGAGCCATCAACTTCCTCGAAGCACACTTTCTGGTGTTCGTGGACCTGCTGGATCGGTTTGCCGGAGTGCGCGGGGAAAGTAGTGCGTAGCGCGGGATGGCGATCGACCAACCTCTGCAACGCTTGCCGCAGTGCGGGAACGTTTACGTCGGGCGAGATCCGCGCCGCAAAATTCACGTTGTAAACCGTGCTTTCTGGCGCCAGTTGGTAAAGAAACCATATGCCCTGCTGATTGTACGAGAGAGGATAAAGTGATTTGGAGTCGCGCCCCTGCTTGCGAAGAAGTTGGGCAAGGAGGGCGCGCTTTTCGCCCGGTGAAAGATCGGCGATTCGCTGGGAAGTGCTGCTATTCACTTTTCACCCACTTCCTCTTGAGCCAATAGACCGGTGAGCAACGAATTCACTTCCTCATCCGAATACTGGTCAAGATTCTCCAACAGATGCTCATCGATGCCGTCGGTTCCTTGCTGCCCTCGGAGGTGACCGTTTGCCGAGACAGGAGACACTGATGAGCCAGGAGTCTCAGATGTAAGCAGATGAAGCAGTTGCGACGCAGCCTGTTCGACGCTGGGTCCTGAGAGAAACGTGACCATTGGTACGTTCACGCCTAAGTCCACCGCGATCCGGTTCTTCAACTCGACCGCCATCAAGGAGTCCAGTCCCAGATTGCTGAGCGGTTGCTGTACGTCGAGCTTGGATGCTGACAACCCAAGCACACGAGCCACTAGCTCAGTCAGGTGGGACTGGATTAATGGCAGGCGTTCGGCTGGTTCTGCGGCAAGGATCGTATTCCTCTTTTCGCCGGAATGACCCGCTTGAGCTACGTTGTAGATTCCCTCACGTGCAAGGTCGGAGAGTAGCGGTGATTCTGTTCCCGCCGGATAGAACTGGCGATATTGCGCCCAGTCAACAGGCACGACCGCGACCTGGGTCGAACCCTGCCGAAGCAGGCGTTCCATCGCTTCCAGCGCTGGCGCGGGTGCGATGCTCTTGATCCCCGCAAGCGCGAGGCGCGCGGCGAGGCGCTTTCCTCCCGCCGTTTCCGCGAAACCCAATCCGCTCCACGCTCCCCAATTGATGCTCAGCGCCGGCTTTCCCAGCGCTCGTCGGTGATGAGCCAGTGCATCGAGGAAGGCGTTTGCTGCCGCATAGTTCCCCTGGCCGGGCTGGCCTAAGAGGGAACCTGCGGACGAGAACAGTACGAAGAAGTCCAAGGGAGCGTCTTTGAGCAGGCGATGCAGCAGCCAGCCGCCCATCATCTTCGGGCGCAAAACCGAATCCAGTGCCGCCGCATCGAGCTGCACCAGCAGTCCGTCCTGCAGCACGCCCGCCGCGTGCACTACGCCTCGGATCGGCGGCCAACCCTCGGCGCGAAACTCATCTAGAAAGGTGCCTAACTGTCCTTCGTCTGCCACATCCACCGAGGCTAGATGCACGCACGCCCCCAGACCTTCCAGCTCACGAATCGCGGCAATTTGATCGGCCAGCCGGCTTCCCGCTTCTGCTGAGTTCCATCGTGCGCGTGCTGGGAGCTTCGTGCGTCCCATAAGGATCAACCGGCGCGCCCCTTGCTCTACCATCCAGCGGGCGACCGAAAGGCCTAGGTCTCCCAGTCCACCGGTGATCAAGTAGCTGCCGTCGGTGCGCCAGCTAAGTGGAGCTTCCTGCGTGGTAGATCGATGCTTGCGTATCAAACGGCCTGCGTATCGTCGCCCTTGCCGGAACGCAATCTGATCCTCTCCGTCCGGAGCAGAGATTTCGTTCCACAACTGACGAGCGGCATCGTCGGGAACCGAAGGCCTGGGTTCCAGGTCCATCAGTCCTCCCCAGAACATGGGATGCTCCTGAGCGACAACGCGGCCCAATCCCCAAAGAGGCGCCTGGGCTGTGTCCAGGGGCAAGGTCTCTTCCCCGGCCGGCTGAGCTCCCTGCGTGATCAGCCACAGCCGCGGTAAGTGATTCCGCTCGACCCGAGCTAGCTCCTGGACTAACTGTAAGACACTGCTACAGCCGAGAGTCTGATCTGTCTTCAGCGAAGTGACGGTGGTTTCCTCTGCACGACCAGCATCAAGACTCCAGAGATGAACAACCGCCCGGCAGATTGGTTGATCGGGTGCTAACACCGCCTCGAGGAGCTGTCGGATGTCCTCCGGTCGTTCAACATTGACGCGAAAATGCTCGCCGTCCGTGCGCTCGTACGATTCGCCGCGAGTGACCAGGATGATCCCGTCTCCTTGTGCCTTGAACAGCGCTCCAAGCTTTTTTCCGACGCCGCTGCTATCGGCGAAGATAAGCCAGTTGTCCGGGCTGGCCGGCGCGGACGGTTGCGGGGCCGGCTGTTGGTTCGAACGCTCTCTTGGCTGCCACTGGAATTCGTAGAGCCAGTCGTCAATATTCTCATCGGCGGCGTGCTTTGTATCGCGGCCGATGCTATCGAAGCGCAGTCCGATAATTTCGACCGCCACCTGCCGATTTTCATCCAGGAGCCGTACGTCTCCCTTGATGCTGTCGGCGCCGGCTTTTTGCAGACGAGCGTGACTCCACAGATGCAAACCCTGACCACCATGGACCCGAATCTCATCTATATGAGTGGGCACGTAGGCGCCGTGCTCGTCATTTCCTGTCGCTTGACCGGCTACACCCGCTCCTAGCGTCTGGAAGCAGGCGTCCAGAAGGGCAGGGTGGAATTGACAGGCGTCGAGCCCTCCATGCGGTCCATCAGGAACTCTGACTTCACCCAGCATTTCACCGTCACATCGCCACAACTGAGTAATGCTCTGGAAAGAGGGGCCATAGTCGACGCCACTTTCGCGAAGCCTCAGATAATAGTCTTGTCCCGAGATCTGCTCTGAGCATCGAGCCCGGACTTGAGCGAGCGCTTCCTGTTCGATAACCGGGGCGATGCCAGGGTCTGGCTCCGGACAAATCTTTCCTGTCGCATGCAGCGTCCACGATCGATTGGCTTGCTCTGCATCGCGCGGGCAACTGTAGATATGAACGGATGCTGCCGCGTCGGCACCGGGGGAAAGGATCACCTGAAGCGTCCGGGTTGCGCCGTCGGGGATGAAGAGCGCCTTCCGAAATTCCACATCTTTCAGCACAAACGACTGCGACGGGAACGCCTCAGCCGCTGCCGCCAACGCTATCTCCAGGTAGAGCGCGGCGGGGAGCACCGCGAGTCCTTCGACGCGATGGTCATCCAGATAAGGCAGCGCGCTCCTGTCCAGAGCGCCCTCCCAGAAATGGGTTCCCATTTGGGCCGATTTGAAATGCCGGCCGAGAAGAGAATGCTTCCCCGCTTCATCGCACGAGACGTACTGCGATCGCGATTGACCGCCGACCTCGCCCGCCGGCGGGTCCATCCAACAGCGCTCACGCTGCCACGGGTAGGACGGAAGCTGAACGCATCGGCCTCCCTCAGGATAGATGCGGCTCCATTCGATCGGATATCCCAGGGTGTAAAGCATCCCCAGCGAGCCGGCCAATACTTTGCCTTCTTCCTCCTCACGCCTTAGCGACGGGAGCACCGCGCCTGCTATCCCGGCATGATCAAGTTGCTGCTGAATACTACTAAGTAGAATGGGATGCGGACTGATCTCCAGAAAAATGTCATGTCCATCTTCCAGCAACTGCTGAACCGCGGTTGAAAAAAGCACAGGCTCTCTGAGGTTCCTGCTCCAATAGAGCGGGTCGAAGCTCAAGCCGTCGCCAACCTCGCCGGTTACAGTCGAGTAGATCGGCACCGATGCGGGCCTGGGCTGTAGTCCTTCCAACGCGCGCTCCAAATCAGCGCGAAGAGGCTCCATCTGCGGACTGTGAGCGGCAAAATCAACCTTGATCATCCGGCAGAAGATGTCTTGACGCTGCAATCGACTCGCGATTGTTTCCAGCGCGCCGGGATCTCCTGACAAAACCGTCGACGTGGGACCGTTGCTGACGGCGATCGATACGCGCTCTTCGTAGCCGGCAATGGCGCGCCGAGCGTCCGCGATGGAAAGGTCCACGGCAGCCATCGCTCCGCGCCCGATCGTCGGCTTCACAAGACGGCTGCGACTGCAAATCACCCGCGCCGCATCTTCGAGGCCGAGCGTGCCCGCGACGTGAGCGGCCGCGACCTCGCCCATGCTGTGGCCCACCACCGCGTGCGGCTCTATACCCCAGGAACGCCACAGGGCCGCAAGCGCCACCTGAATCGCAAACAAAGCCGGCTGCAGGACGTCGACTTCGTTCAGCCGCGAGCGGGCCGCATCGGTGGCTGTCAGTTCCGCAAGCAAGGACCAGTCTCCGTGGGGGCGCATCGCGCGGTCACAGCGTTCGATGGCTTCGGCAAAAACCGCTTCCTGCCGCAAGAGCGTCCGTCCCATTCCAAGCCATTGGGAACCCTGCCCGGGAAATGCAAAAACCAGTTTTCTCTCGCGATCGGAAAGCTTGCGGCCCGAAGACAGCCCGGCACGAACCTCCGCGCGGATAAAAGTCTCAAGCCCCTCCGCCAATTGCGATGCTGAATTGCCCGTCGCGGCCAGCCGGTACTCGTGATGACTTCGCCGCGCGCCAGCCGTGTAACAGATGTCGTGGACCGGCGCCGCCGACTCCGGATCGATCAGGAAGTCGTGGTACCTTCGCGCGAGCGACTGCAGAGCCGGCGCGCTGCGTGCCGACAAAGGTAGCAGGTACGTGGAATTGGCATCACGATTTCCGTTCTCGCGTTGCGTATCATGCACTCCCGAATCGGATCGGGGCGCCCCTTGCACGACCACGTGCGCATTGGTTCCGCCAAAACCGAATGAACTCACTCCGGCGAGCGGGGCTGCATCCGGCTGCGCAGGCCATGGGCACAGCGCCGTGTTTACGCGGATCGGGAGCTGATCGAAAGGAATACGAGGGTTGGGCGCTTCGAAGTGCAGGCTCGGCGGGATCTCTCGATGCTGAAGCGCCAGCGCCACCTTGATTAATCCAGCGATACCGGCTGCGGCCTCGAGATGACCCAGGTTGGTTTTGACCGAGCCAAGCAGACACGGGCGCTCAAGAGGACGATCGAGAGCAAGCACCGCGCCCAAGGCTTTCGCCTCGATTGGGTCGCCCAAGAGCGTGCCCGTGCCATGGGCCTCGACGTATTGAACGTCGCCCGGCGAGACCTCGGCGCGCCGATAGGCTTCTCGGAGGACCGCTTCCTGCGCGTGAGGATTTGGCGCCATCAGGCCGTTGCTGCGTCCGTCCTGATTCACCGCACTCCCGCGAATGACGGCGTAGATCGGATCGCGGTCGGCCAAGGCTCTCGACAGCGGTTTCAGAACAACGACCCCGGCGCCCTCGCTGCGAACGTAGCCGTTGGCGCGTGCATCGAAGGCTTTGCAGCGCCCGTCGGGCGCCATTGCTCCGGCCTTGGTGAAATTGATCGTGATGGCCGGCGACAGGATCAGGTTCACTCCCCCGGCCAATGCCAGCGTGGACTCTCCGCTTCTCAGGCTATTGCAGGCTTGGTGGACCGCAACGAGTGACGATGAACAGGCGGTGTCGATCGCAAGACTCGGTCCCCGCAAATCAAATACGTAGGAGATACGGTTGGCCGCGATACTCAGGGCATTGCCCGTGCCGGCGTACGCGTCGATACGATCCACATCATTGAACTGAATCCGGCCGTAATCGTTGTTCGAGATGCCGATAAACACGCCGGTGGGCGTGCCCGCGAGGTGCTCCCGCACCTGCCCGGCGTCTTCCAGCGCTTCCCATGTCAACTCCAGCAACAGGCGTTGCTGCGGGTCCATGCGGGCGGCTTCGCGCGGCGAAATACCGAAGAAATGCGCATCGAACTGGTCCACCTGCTCAATGAAACCGCCCCAGCGCGTGACCATTTTGCCCGGCGCCGCCGGATCGGGATCGTAAAAATCGTCCAGGTTGAAGCGTTGCGCGGGAACTTCCCGGATTGCATCCACTCCGTTGCGAAGCAGATTCCAGAAAGCTCGCGCATCCTGTGCGCCAGGAAAGCGGCAGGCGATCCCAATTATCGCGATCGCTTCGGCATTCGCCTCTCGAACCCGGCTCACCTCGGCGGCCGGCTGCGACAGGCTTGATGAGTCTGCCAAACCGCGAGCGAGAGCTTCGATGGTCGGAAACTCATATGCCAACTCGGCCGGAAGCTGTCGTCCCAGCCATTGTGCGAGTTCACCGGAGAGACTGACCAGTTCCGTCGATCCCAGTCCGTAGCTGGCGAATGGTTCCCCGACGTCTATCTCGTTCGCTTCGATTTCCAGCAGCTCGGAAAGTCTGCATACCAGCCAGGCCTGGATCGTTGCCGCGCCGGGATCGGAATTCCCCTTCTCGCGGTGTCCATTGCGCTCCGCGTCATGCCCGATAGCGCCGTTAGTTTGATTTTCGGCCATTACTCACTCTTCGCGCACTGTTCCAGCGTCCCGTCCCGAAACCTGGCCTCGCACACACGGCGTTGAACCTTGCCGCTGGGAGTCTTCGGAATGCTTCCAGCCTTGAGCAGCACGACCGCATGCACTCGCACGTCATGCTCTTCCGCGACTGCGCGGCGAATGGCCCGACTCACCGCGTCGAGATCCGCCGGAGACCGCCCGTTCTGGCTGCTCGCGTGTGAATCATCGCGCGATTCGCCGTTGAGCTGGTGCCGCTCCGGTTGGTACCGGCGCTCTACTTCGGCTGCGACTATCAGGCGTTCGTCGTCGGTGACATCGACCGAAAACGCGACGCAACACCCCGACCGCACTGCCGCATGGCTTTGTTCGACCGTGAATTCGATGTCGTTGGGGTAAAGGTTGCGGCCGCCGATGATGATCAGATCCTTCAGCCGGCCGGTGACAAATAGCTCGCCGTCCCTCAAGAATCCCAGGTCCCCGGTTCGAAGAAACGGCCCCTCGCCGGTGTCTGCCAGATAGGCGTTGAAGATGCCCTTGGTTTCTTCTGGCCGGTTCCAGTACCCCTGAGTCACGCTCGGACTTGATACCCAAATCTCCCCGACCTCATCGGGCGCGCACGCGGTCATCGATTCAGGATGGGCGACAACAATCTTAGTATCGGGCATCGCGCTCCCACATCCAACCAGCGTCCGTACATTCTGCGCGGCGTCCGAGGCCTCCGCGATGCCGTTGTGCTCGAGCGCTGCCACCCGCGTTGTGCAGAGAACCGGCTCATCTTTCATAAGTCCGCCCGAAACGATCAACGTGGCTTCGGCAAGGCCGTAACACGGGTAGAAGAAGCTCGGTCGGAAACCGCAGGATAAAAAAGCCGCGGCAAACCGTTTCAAGGTATCAACCCGGACCGGCTCGGCGCCGTTGTAAGCCACCTTCCAACTGCTGAGGTCGAGACCGTCGCGCTGCTCCGCAGTAATCTTGCGAGCGCACATTTCATACGCGAAATTGGGGCCTCCGCTAATCGTGGCTTTGTAGCGCGAAATAGCCTGAAGCCACCGCGCCGGCCGCTGAAGAAAGGATTGCGGGGGCATCAGAACGCACTGACGCCCTCCGTATAGCGGTTGGACAATTCCATTGGTAAGTCCCATATCATGAAAGACCGGCAGCCATGTCACAGAGACAGTCTCCGACGTAATCTCGAATGCCCGGCTGATGTGGGCCGAGTTCTGGAGGAGGTTCTCGTGACTGACCATTACGCCCCTCGGTACTGCGGTTGAGCCCGAAGTGTATTGCAGCAAAGCCAGGGTGTTGGCGGCCACTGCCGGGTCCTGCCATTCGTCCGCCGCGCTGCCGACAGCCTTGTCGGTGGCCAGCCAATGCAGCGTTCGTAGCTCGGGAGCTTGCGTGAACAGGCCCTCAACCTTGGAGAGGATCGATGACGTGGTCAGCACGAACATCGGTTGAGCATCGTTTGCGATGGTGCGAAGCCTCGGGACAGTCCGCTGCGGCTGGGCCATATTCGGCGGAGGCAGCGGAACTGCAATTACCCCAGCATATAAGCACCCAAAAAAGGCGGAGATGAACTCGAGCCCTGCTGGATACAGCAACAGTGCCCGCTCCCCCCTTGCTCTATAGCTTTGGAGCAGCGCACCGACCGCCCGTGCTTGCCGGTCCAACGCCCCATGGGTCAGATGCGCGGCTTCTATTTCTCCGTCAATCAGATAAGCGTAGATCCGCTGCTCCGGCTGCTGGAGCGCCCGCGAGCGAAGAAGTTCGACGAGAGTAGAAACTTTGGCAGTCGTTCGACTCATCGGTAGCTGACCCGCCGTACTCACTGGGCGACCCCCAAGTTAGTGGAATTACCCGTTTGATCCACATGCACACGAGTTGTCGGCCTTGGCGAGCAGCCAGATCCTCGCGCTCACTTTGGTCGGCAACGCTATTTTTAGCGTAACCGACTTTTGCAAGATACGAAATGTTCCCCGCAAGAATCAAGTCAGTGTTCTGCAAAGAACCAAAAGACGAACCAAGCTGTTTCAGCGTTGGCGTTCGAGATCAGGCCGGTCGTCCGTGAATCTCGAGGGTCGCGATCTGATTCGGCAGCATCCGCGTCGTTTCGGCTGCTCCACGTGATAGAGTCAACTTGGGCCGCGAGCTCAAGGAAGATCATGCGCACGGCTGTCACCGGGACTCCGGCCGCTGCTTGGCTCTCACGGCGGCTCACTGAAGCATTTCTGCCCTCTTCGGCTGTAGAAGCAATAGGTAATTGCTATTCTCAAATCGACAAAACTATGTATACTCACTATATACTCATTAGCTAATTAGTGTAGCTTATTTGACATACTTCGTGAAAAGGGAATAAACTTTGATTCGTCGGAATCGCAAAACGAATCGAGCCCGACTTTGATCCAGCCCGACCAGTGGCCCTTCTCTCGCCTTTGACCACGCTCCGCTAGACCAACACAAATCGTCAGACAGGAAGGCCTGAGGAAAGCCCTATGGGACGACCTCGTTTCCATCCAATCCGGAACACTCTGGCCGCGATCGCGGTAGCCGGAGCAATGATCCTGACGGTCGCCGCCCCGGCCGCGGCCACGCCGTGGCAGAAAGCGTGGGGCGACTACGACAGCCACCAGCAATGGCATGACGCCAGTTGGTGGCTGCAGAACCGCCACGACTGGGTCACCTCGCATCACCCGGAATGGACTGAAAACTACGCCGCGACGCGTGGCCAGATCGGCGATTCCGACCGATTCCACATGTGGCATTACGGCGACGGAGGAGCTGATCGTCGTTCCAACGCGGCGGCGATTGATGCCGCGAAGAACGAGGCACGAAAGGCACGCGGGACGTCAGCGATCAGAGCTGAGGCGTCCGTCAAAAGCGCTCGCGAATCTTGAGGCGAATATATGAAAACGATTGACCCTCGAAAAGCAATAATGACGTTGGGCGGGATTCTGATTGCGACGCTGGCCGCTGGTTGCTTCGGCGGCGGGCCCGGTTATTGGAACAGCTCCTACGGCTACAATAGCAGTTACAGCAGCTATGGAAGCTCTTATCCTTACCGCGGCGCCGACCAGCACGCCGTAGAAACTCGCGATCGAGGTGATGCGCGCACTGAAACGCAGCGTTCCAGCGTCGCTCGCGACACAATTTCCCTCAGATGATTCTGAGCTGGCGCATCGCTCTGAAAACTGACCGTCATCGAGGATTCGCAGCGCTCAGTTTCTGCGACAACCGGCGTTGAAGATTGATTCGAATTGCGGCTATGTAGTTGCTGTATGCGGGGATTCAGCGGCAGGCGCCGAGGACCGATGGTAACGGGCCTCCTGGTCGTGTCCACGGCGGTGATTGCGACCTTGGCGACGGCGCAAAAGGCGCAAAGCACGGACCTGACGACGCCTTCCTTTCTGGTTGCCACCCGCGATCTGCGGGATCCGCCATTTCAGCACGCCGTAATCCTGATGATCCCGTCCACCGAGCCGCCGCTGCTGGCCGGCGTCATAATAAACAGCCCGGCCGAAATGCGGGTTCGGGATATGTTCACGCAAGCGCGCCCGCTCAAGAGGCAGCAGGAAACGATGTACCTGGGCGGACCGGTGGAACCTGACGAGCCGTCAGTGATCTTTCGCGCGTCGTCGGCACCCGCCTCCGCGACCCGAATTTTCGACGACACTTACGTCGCGACCGGCCACGACGCCATCGTCGAGGTCCTGAAGGACCCGCGGATCGCCGATCTCCGCGTCATTTTAGGAAAGGCTCAGTGGTTGCGCGATCAGCTCTACAGCGAAGTCATGCGGGGCGCGTGGTACGTGGTCCCGGCCAAATCCGACCTGGTTTTCAGCGATCCGAAGGATTTATGGTCCACCCTGGTGCAGGGCGGCGATCTTCAGGAAGCCGAAGCCGGGCAGGCTCCAGCGCTGAATTTGCCTTACGGGCGTATCGATGCTACAAAATGTCGCCATCCACTTTCATCCAATTGATTGGGAACGCGGTTGATCCCACGCCGCGCAGAAGTTCTCAAGGGGATACCATCAATGGCACGGATCAAAGAACGCAGCTTCGGGCAAGTACTTCGTGAGCGCCGTCGACAGCTCGACCTGACCCAGGAAGAGGTCGCGCGTCGGATCAAGACTTCAACTCCGTACATCGGCCACCTCGAATCGGCCAAGCGCCACCCGTCGGACAAAATCGTAACCCGGCTTGCCGAAGTGCTCGGGCTCGATCGGCGGGAACTATTTTTCCTCGCCAATCCGCGCGCGCAGGCTATCCTCAGCCCCGAGCCCGAGAAGGACGCGAAGTCGGCTTGGGAAGATTTCCGCAAGGACGAGCAGCTCAGGCGCATCCACAGCATCTCGGGCGACGAGATGGAGATGCTATCGCGCGTGGCGCTTCTCGGCGACGTGCGATCGCCGCGCGACTTCATCTATATACTCAATACGGTTCGTCACGCGGTCGGCAGATAGCAAGTTCAGATCGTCTTTCGAAACGCGTCGGCCGGCGTCACGCGCATTGCACCCAACACGGGAATTGCGGCGCTCAGCAGGCTGATCGCGATCGCGCCGAGCAGCGCCTCGAGCGCGGCGCCGTAGGTTACCGTCAGATAGCCGGCGCTCTCCATCACCGAGTGCAGCGTCGAGCCGCTGCCGAACTGCCACAACGCCAGCGCGCATCCGAGCGCGCCGCCTGCCGTGCCAATCAGCGCGCACTCGCCCAGCAGCATGCGCGCGATGTACGGCTGGTTGAATCCGAGCGCTCGAAACACCGCCACATCGCGCAATCGTTCCCGCACCATCATCGACATTGAGGTGGCCGCGATCAGAAAAATCGTCAGCGCAATCACCGCCGAGACCGCATGGACGATGCCGCGCAGGTCCCCGACCGTGGACATCAGGCCGGAAACCGCCTCGCTCTCAGTCATCGACGCCGTTTCGTAGTCCGAGTTGTGAAAGGCGCGGTCGATTTCATGTATGACCGGCGCAACGTGGCTGGCCGAGTCAACCCGGCTTACCAGGAACCCGGCGGGATGCTTTTCCTCCGGGATTCCGATCGCCTTTTCCGCTTCGACCAGGTAATCGCGCCGAAACATGAAAAAATTGGGATAGTTGCTCGCCGGGATTTCGCCGACCATCGTGAACTTGATGTCGAGCCGGTTGGAATCGCCGCGCAGCGTGACCACGTCGCCGACTTTCCAGCCATGCTTGCGCATCAGGAGGCGCCCCGCGACCGCGGCGCTCCGAATGCTCGAAAACTGCTCGACCACCTGCGGCGCAAGATTGTAGTCCGGATACATCAGCGCGACCTTGTCCGCATCCAGCGCGAACGCCTGCACGATTTCCGACGCTTGCTGATAGGTGGCGCGCAGCACGACCATCGGCATGCAGGCGACCACCCCGGGTATTTTTTCGATCGTCCTGCAATCGCGCGCCGGCACGCCCAGGTAACGCCCGTCGGCGTTGTAGGAATACACCCGCAGAGTCTCCGCGGTCTTTTTGAGAATCATGTCGATCGAACCGGGTATCGCGGCCAGCACCGTGAAGATGAAAGTTGCGACCGCGAACGTGAGCATCGTCAGAATCGCGCGCCTGGGCTGTCGGATCGCATAGCGGAGGACGAGATGCAGCGTTTGCATCGCGTCACGCCTCGCGCAGCGACTCGATGATCGGAAGATGAGCCGCGCGCCAGGCTGGCAGCAAGCCACCGGCAATTCCAATCAGCAGCGCCGCGGCGATTCCGCCCGACAGGGCGCTCAAGCTGAAGGCCGACGAAAAGACCACCGCGCCGACGCTCATGAGCCGGTGATTGAGACCGGCCCCGACCCCCAGGAATATCGCCAGAGCATCGCCGACGACGCCGCCGGCCAGCGCAAGAATCACGCTTTCGACAAGAAAACTCGCCAGCACCGAGCCCCGGCTGAAGCCCAGCGTCCGCAGCACTCCGATTTCCCGCGTGCGCCGGGCGACCGCGGCATACATCGTGTTCATGCCGCCGAAGGCCGCCCCCGTTCCGACAATCAACCCGACGATCAGCACCAGCGCGCGCAGCCGGTCGGCGACCTTGGCCTGCTCCGCAAAGAATTCCCGCTCGCTCAGTGCGTCCACCGTCAGTCGCGCATCGTCGGTGAGCGCCTTTCGAAAGCTGTCCTCGGTGCCCGGCTTCAGCACGACGTGAAATGAGGAATACCCGTTCTCGAATCGTGCATCCTGCTGCAGGACATCTATGTCCGTCCAGAATTCAGACTCCAGTGCGCTGCCTCGATCGGCAAAAATTCCCACGATCGTCCAACTGCGGCGGCCGTACCTGAAGCTCGTGCCCACCCCGAGCTCGGGGAAACGTGCCGCTTGCTTTTGTCCTATCGCCATCTCGTCGCGACCCGGTGCGGGCCATCGCCCCGCCACCAACTTGAGTCCGCGATGCATCCGATATGCGACCGGCGACACACCGCGCAGCGACGCAGGCCTGAACTGAATGGCTGGCCGCTTCACCGCGGCGTTGAACGGCACCACCATCTCGGGAGAAAACAGCGCCGCGCCCGACGCGTCGGTGCTTATCTCGGGCCGGGCCCGCAAGATGTCCGCCTGCTCGCGAGGTATGTAGCTTTCGCCCTCGGACCAGGTGCCGCGGCTGAGCACAATCCAGTGACCCGGTTCTCCCACCAGTTCCAGGCTTTGCCGCAGCCCGCTGACGAAGCTGAGCAGAATCACCACCACCATCACGACCAGCGCTATCCCAAGCGCGGTCATCAGCGAGGTCGTCCGCCGCACCATCAGGCTTCGAAGATTGTAGGTTATCGGAATAACAGCCATTCACGGACCGGGTTGAAATTCGCCGCCAGACGGAGTCTCCCCTGCCGTGGCTGTCGTTGGCGGTTTTTGCGCCTCGCGCAACTCTACAAGTCCGCGCCCGCGATGTGCAAACAGCCGGACGCAGCCGTGTATACAAATAGTTGTGTTTCCGCCGAGTCAGCTCATCAGCCGGTGGCCCCCGCGGCGCGCCCGATGCGTCCGGGCGTCGATCCGCCCTCGCCGCGAACGTCGCCGCGATGCGACGGGGCGCGACCAACCGATTCTTCCAGCACTCCCCAGTACGAGCGCGTTATGTGCGCACCTTCGCGGAACCCCGGCTTCGACAGCAAAGTCGCATGGAGCTTGGGCAGCCGATAGAACGGCACGCTCGGAAAAAAATGATGCTCGATGTGATAGTTGACGTTTTTCGGGGCGAGCCAAATCCGCTCGAGCCAGCTCGCCTGCGTGGTCCTGATCAGCGGGTATGCGCTGTCCGGTCCCTCGATTCCGTGATGCTCGGCGATGCTGCGGATGCGCATGATGAACACCAGCCAACTGAACATGGGAATTACCCAGTAGAGCGCGAAACCCTCGAGCGCACCGGCGTAAATGATCGCACCCAGGGCGGCCGCGTAAAAACCGTATCGCACGACGAGCAACCTCACCGGCACCGTGTCCGCGGACGCCACCGACGCCGCCAGCTTGAGCATCGCGGCCGCGTTCAACCCCGTCGCGTCGCGCAAGAGCAGTTTCGCCAGCTCGGGAACAGCCAGCGGAAATGCCCACGCCGGGTCGCCTTTCCTGCGCTTCAAGTCGGGATCCTGCGCGCTGTTCAGGTACCGATGATGCGCAAAATGATTTTTGCGGTACTGTCGAGCTGAGACGAAATGCGGCCACGCCAGCATTACTTCCGACATCCAGTCGTTGAGCCGCCGATTGCGCAGCAGCCGGTAGTGAACGCCGTCGTGCATCAGAACCAGCAGCGCGTGCTGGCGTGAAGCGATGAACGCGGCCGCGAAAACGTACAGCATAGGATGCCAGAACCGCTGGCAAATGTAGATCGTGGCCACGATCAATCCCCACTCGGCGCCTACGTGGATGCAGGCGAGGATTGGATTGACGATGGATAGCTCCCGCAGTTCTTCCTTGCTGAGTTTGACGGGAATATTCGTGCCGATGTCGCCGAAGCCGCTGGGCTCGGGCGACGACTCTATTGCTGATCCGTAATTCATTGTTCCCCCTCGAGCGCTGCTTGTCCCGATTCGATTCGGACCCTCGATTGAAATTGGCGTCATTGCACCTGCGCCGCGTCGTTTTCCTGCCCCAGCCGCGTTCCCGCCATCGGCGCTTCGCCGTTGACGAGCACCGTACGGCCGCCCGCCGATCTTCTCTTCAGGAAGTTTCTGAAACGCAGGATGCGATAGTCGTCGCACGTCTCGACTATCAGTTGCGAAAACACCCGGGTCACCTTGGCGAGCGATTCGCCCTCCAAAATCATCGGTTGCGCCCAGATCGTTTCTCCCTTGAGCGTTTCGAGATACGGATACTCGACCGGTTCGCCGGCATCGACGAAGCCCCCGGTACGGTAAAATGGAGTCCCGTCAAATGGTTTGACCGCGAGATACGCGAGGATCGCACGCGCGTCGAGCAGACCGGCCATGATCGCCGCTCCGGCCCGCGCCAGCGTGCCGGCCCCGACCGCACACGACCAGAGCTCGCTGACCTCCAGCACCGATCGCGGCGGCAGATGCGAAAGGTCGGGCTTGGAGCAGGTCTGCGGAAACATTTCGAGATCGTGCATCACCAGCCCCGCGATCATTCGCTCGGCAGGGTCACCGTCGTTTTCAAACAGCGCGTAGAGATTGCCGAAGGTCAGATGAATTCTGGCCAGCCGCGAGCGGGGGCGTTCCTTGAAGCCGACTCCATTCCTGGCGCGAATCCGCTCGGTACGTGCGGCGAAAATCGTTCGTTCGCTTTCGGTAGATAATAGACGCAGTTCCATGAGTAACTTTCTCCTTCAGTCTGAATTCATCGCGATGCGCTTCTTGATTAGGAAATGCGGCTTCTGCGAGTATGTGCCGCACAGCGGCGGTGAACGTTGCACGTTAAATTGCCGATGCCGTCGAAAAATCGACGCGCGTGCCCTGTGGGAAGATTGAAAATTGGACATCAAGTCCGAACATATAGATTATAATTACGCCAATTTGTAGGGCTGGCTATTAATACACAGGATAAGGTTCGAAACGCAACGGAATTTGCACTCAGCGCGGACTGATCTGGCTTGTTTATTGGCGATCTAGCATTAATTTAGTACTTCTGGTTATAATTTGTGCATTGGGGCAATCTATGAGCGGGAAGAAGCCTATCTCGCGCATCTTCGGACTGACTGCGGACATTGTCAGGAATGCTGAAACAGCGGCAAACGGACGCGTGCCTGCAGTTACCGCTACTTCGGACGAAGCTAAGCGTCTCTGGAGTCGCGAATATGGGCGTACGCTGCGCAGCTGTCTCAGCCGTGCCGAAGTGCGTGAAATTGTCAGTGAGGGAAAGCGCAAAGCGTGGCCACATCTGAACGACGAGGCAGTTCGTCTCGGATCGATGAGTCAATTTGCCGAGCGCGCCTCGGCTTTGGGCGCCGACTTTCGAATCGCCAAAATGTCGTGGCCGTCGGGCCTCGCGTTGCTCGGCTTCTACCTGGGCAGCGACTCCGGTTTGGAGAAGCGCCCGCTGATCTGCCTCAATGGCGCCCATCACCCGGCTGCGGTCGCGACCGCGTTTCTACATGAAGTAGGGCATCACGTCACCGCCAAGCTCTTTTCCACTCGCAACGAAATAGTCCAGCTTTCGCGGCAAACGGGATATGAGGCGCATCTGAGCGATCCGCGCGAGCTGGCTGCCGATGTGCTGGTGAGCGTCGGGGTTTATCCGCGCAACATGGCCGCGAAATTGTTCGACGCAGAGTCAGCTCGGAAAATCGTGGCGAGCGCGGACCAACGAATCGTATCGTCGGCAGCCGCCAAGGCCGCGCGCCGCTACGGCGTCGATCTGGAAAGTATTCCCATGCAAAAGAGGCTACAGTACCAAGCCGGCCTCATTCACTTCTCCAGATTGCGCCAGGCGCTGCTCGACGAATACGACCTGTAGCCGTCGCGGGCGCGCTCGCGCCGCTATCTTCGCGAACCGGTCAGTCCCAGTGCGGTGCGCAGCTTGCCTTTGAGCAGGCGAATGAGTTCGTCTTCCCAGCAGACGTAGTTGTCGGGAACGTCGAGCACCACCACTTTCCCCGCCTGCACCTCGCCGAAGCGGTCACGGATATGGCGGCGATGCGCCTCTTCCATGACGCAAATCACGTCGGCCTCCTCGACCAGCTCCAGGCTGACCGGATTCCTCGCCCACGGTTCCGTACCTGCCGAGGTAACCCACATCGGTGCGCACATCTCCGCCAGCACCATCGCGGCCGTCGGGCTGCGATCCACATTACCGGTACAAACCATCAGCACCTTCATCATGGCGATCGAAAGGCTATACCAATTCCAATTCTTTGAGAGGACCCCTGTCGGCGGCCGGAATTCCCCCCGCCCCGGCGCCCATCACACGCAGCCGCCTATCCAAATCACTCGGCCGATAATTTTCACGTTGGATACTACCATCGCTTCGTATTTCGGATTGTCGCTGCGCACCAGCAACTTTCCGTCCGGACGCCGTTGAATTCGCTTCACCGCAAGCCCGCCGTCATCGCGCAGCAGATAGATCCCGTCCTGTCTGAAGCGCGGCTCCGCGAGATCGGCGAGGATCAAGTCCGAATCCTCGACCGTCGGCGCCATTGAATCGCCGACTACCTCGATCAGGATCAAGTCGCGCGGCTCCGTGTTGAGCCGCCGCTTGACCCAGCCCGCACGGAACGCGATCGAATCCACCACCTGGTCGCTGCGAAGTATCCCGTCGCGCCCGCTCGAGAATCGAATCCGGTTGCGCGGCATGAAGACGAAGTCGCCGTGCTCAACTGCGCGCGTGATCGCCTGCGCGCTCTGCGCCGCCTCGGCTCCCGTCGCCAGCCATTCGACCGACACCCGCCCCGCGCGCGCCAGCGCCACCAGGTTTGCCACGCTCGGCTGTCCTCGCCCGGATAACCATTTGTAGATCGCGTTGTCCGAAACCCCGAC
>JBEKWX010000012.1:0-26722 GCA_049512675.1 Terriglobales bacterium
AAGGTGCCCGACGAACACCAGCATAAGGTGCTGTTCGCGGGAATCCTTGGGGCGCTGCTCATGCGGGGTGTGTTCATCGTGGCGGGCGTGGGCCTGATTCGCCGCTTCAGTTGGATCACCTACGCATTTGGCGCTCTGCTTGTTTATTCAGGATTGAAGCTGCTGCAGCAGCACGAAACGGAGATTCATCCCGAGAAAAACCCTGTTCTCCGCCTGTTTCGTCTTGCTTTCCCGGTGACGGAAGAATATGTGGGCGGGCAGTTCTTTACGCGGCGATTTTTCGCGGGAAAGAGCGGACTTTACGCCACTCCGCTGCTGGTCGTGCTATTGGTGTTTGAGACCAGCGACATTCTTCTTGCTGTGGATTCGATTCCGGCGGTCCTCGCCATCACGCTGAACGCCTTCATTGTCTATACCTCGAACGTGTTCGCCATTCTCGGCCTGCGCTCGATGTACTTTGCGCTGGCGGGCATGATGGACCTGTTTCACTACCTTCATTACGGACTTTCGGTGGTGCTGATTTTCGTCGGGCTTAAAATGCTGGGGTCGCACTACATCTACATTCCAACCGAATGGGCACTGGCGAGCGTGCTTTTTGTTTTGGCAGCTTCCATCTTCGCCTCGCTGGTAAATCCGCAAAAGAAACTGGCCGAGTAACCCATACGCTATGATGAAGTCCATGATTAGCGTTCCCGTCGCCACGCCGTCGCGCTCCTATGAAGTGCTCATCGGAAGCGGCCTGCTCGCCCGTGCCGGAGAATGCCTCGGCAAGTTTCTTGAAAATCGCCGCGCCTTTGTCGTCACCGTCCCGCCGGTGCGTCGGCGCTGGGCAAAAGTTCTGCTGAAATCACTGTCGGCAGCGGGAATCAAAACCGACATAGTCGAAATGCCAGATGGCGAGCGCTCGAAACGTCTTACCACACTGGAGAAGCTGGCAGAGAAACTGGTGAAGCACGGCGCAGATCGTGGGGTCGCGCTGATTGCGCTCGGCGGCGGTGTGGTCGGCGACGTGACCGGGTTTCTAGCCTCGATCTATATGCGAGGCGTGGATGTAATCCAGGTGCCGACGACCGTGCTGGCGCAGGTGGATGCGGCGATCGGCGGAAAGACGGGCGTCAACCTCGTATCGGGAAAGAATCTGCTGGGGACTTTCCACCAGCCGCGGGCTGTTCTGGTCGACCCCACCGTTCTGGAGACGCTGCCTTCGCGCGAATACTGCGCCGGTCTGTACGAGTCGCTGAAGTGCGGCATTATCGGAGATCCGGGTTTGTTCAAGCTTTTTGAAGACCGGCGCCGCGAGATTCTGGATCGCGACCCGGTGGTGGTTGAGAAAGTGATTGCCGATTCGGTGCGCCTGAAAGCCTCGGTGGTGAGCGCCGACGAACACGAAGGCGGTTTGCGGCAAGTGCTCAATTTCGGCCACACGATAGGACACGCTCTTGAGGCCGAGACCCGCTATACGCAGTTGCTCCACGGAGAAGCCGTGGCCTGGGGCATGATCGCGGCGACGCACATCGCGCTCTCCACGGGCAAACTGGATAGCGTGACGGCGGGACGCATTTCGAATGCGGTTCTTGGTTTTGGCAGGCTGCCACGCATGCAGTTGCAGACCGCGAACATCGTGAAGCGATTGCGCTCGGACAAGAAGACGCGGCACGGAGTGGTGCACTTTATTCTGCCGCGCGAGATCGGCAAAGTCGAGATAACGAGCGACGTGCCGGAAGCAATCGTGCACTCCGCGGTAGACGAGATTCGGAAGCTGGCGGGGAATTAGTGCTGTGACCTGCGGTGGGGCGACGGGTGTCTCGCCCTTGCAGCAGTGTGGCGGCCGGGCGGGGCGCCCGGCCCTCCACCAGCAACAGGAATATGGATCAAGAGGTGAATCAGCGAATCGTAGGCGCGGCTCCTGCCGGCGCGCGGGACCAAGAGTCGGCGGCGGCGACCGTCCGGGAGATGTTCACCTCGATTGCCCCGCGCTACGACCTGCTGAATCACGTTCTTTCGTTCAACATTGACCGCTGGTGGTGGTGGCGCACGGCGCGCCAGTTCGATGTGATTCTGAAGCGTCCCCAGGCTCGCGTGCTGGATCTGTGTTGCGGCACTGGCGACATGACGTTCGCTTTACGCCGGCGCGCCGACCCTGGTGCTTCGCAGATTCTGGGCGTGGATTTTTCTCACGCCATGCTGCGGCGCGCAGCGGCTAAGGCGGCCGAGAAGACGCCGGACAAAGGACGATACACGCCGCTGCGCTGGATCGAAGCGGACGCGCTTCGGTTGCCGTTTCCCGATGGACATTTCAATCTGGTGACCTCGGCATTCGGCTTTCGAAACCTGGCCAACTACGACGCGGGCTTGCGTGAAATTGCGCGGGTGCTCGGTCCAGGCGGAGAATGCGGCATCCTCGATTTCGGAGAGCCGGGCGGCTTGATCGGACAGTGCTATCGCGTCTACTTCAAGAAAGTTCTTCCAGCGGTTGGGACGATGATTTCGGGAGTGCGCGGCCCGTACGCCTACTTGCCCGCGTCGGTCGAGCGCTTTCCGCCGCCGGACGAAATGCTCGGGCGCATGCGCCAGGCGGGTTTTCGCGAGGCTTCGTGGACTCCGTACACGTTTGGCATTGCGGGGCTTTACCGGGGAGTGAAGAGCGTTTAACCGCCGAGACGCCGATAACGCCGAGAAATTCTGAGAAAAGCATCTGACCTGAACTAGTATGATGCACAGCGCCCGGCATATCGGACTCGCGAGGGAGTTATGGCGATGCTTGTGGCAGTCCTGAAGCGTTTTGAAGAGCCCGACGAGATACGAGTGTTCGAAAAAGGAAGATTCGAACTGGTTCGCATCGGGGGCATGACCATCGGCCGCGCCACGTACGAGCCGGGATGGAAGTGGTCCGTTCACGTCGGGCCCAGCTTGGGTGCGTCGCGCTGCAACGTCGAGCATGTGGGGCTGGTGCTCTCCGGCTGCGCCACGGCTGCGATGGAGGACGGCACGATCCACGAACTCCGCGCCGGCATGCTCTTTTACATTCCACCGGGACCTCCCGGCCACGATAGTTGGGTGGTGGGTGATGAGCCGTACGTTTCGCTCCATTTTCTCGGGGCTGACCACTACGCAAGCAAATAGTTCCTAGTTTCTCTGGAACGAATCTGCGAACGCCTCCGCATTGGTTTTCTCAATCACGCGCTCGTAGTCGTCGCCGAGAAATTTCTTCAAGCGGTCGGTGTTCATGATGTACTGGCCGGTCATGTAAGGGACGGCGTCCGGCGGAATCGTCGAAATGTTCCAGTCCCACAAGAACTGCAGAGCGCGGCGCATGGCCCACGGTCCGGGGACGCGCAGCAATTTCGCGTGCGCCATTTCGAAACACTGCGCGAAGGTCAAAGGATCGCCGCGCCCGGCAACATTCAGGATGGTCAGCCGTTGGGCTTCCGGTTCCCGCTTCAGGATCCACGCGATCAGCCGGGCCATGTCGTCGACGTGGAGGAACTGGATTTTGTTATCCAGATACTTCTGGCCGAAGGGCAGCATGGCGGGCAGGCGTTTCCCCGACTGGCGCATGCGGGCGGCGCGCGCCCCCTTTCCGTTGGGCGTTCCGCGGAACGCTCCCATCAGGTAATTTTCGACGGTGGCTCCGGCGAAGATGTGCGGACGCAGGATGAACACTCCGCACCCGCGCAGGGCAGGCGCGCGCTGCTGCACCACCAGATCGCTTTCTTTCTTGTGGACCGCGTAGGGTAACGTGTGAGCGCCGAGCGGCGAGTCTTCCGCGACCGGCGCGGGCAAGTCGGAGCCATATGCCGACACGCTGCTGGGAAAAATGAACTGCCGAATGGCGGTTCCGGGATTGCGGTTGGCTTCAGCAATGGCTTCCATCACTCGCGCTGTGCCGGCCACGTTGATCCGCCACATCCGGTCGACGTCCAGAACCCCTGAGCGGTGGGGATCGATCACGAACGCCAGGTGCACCAGGGACGAAGGCTGCAACTCGCGTAGCAGCAGCAGCAACTCGCGGGTGGATTCTTCTCTTCCCAAGTCGAGCGCTACAAAGCGCTCAACCGGGGAATGCGTGGGGGGCGTGACGTCGATGCCCACCACCTTGAAATCCGAGAGCTGCGGCAACAGCCGCTGGCCCAGATTGCCCGAAACACCAGTAACGACAATGGTTGGCTTTGCCGTATCCATTTAGTCGTGGTCGGGTCGCACGTCGGGAGGGGGCACTGGTCCCCGATGCGGTGGCGGCGGCGGTGGACTTTGGACGGGGCCGAAGTAGGCATCGTTCAAGTCGACGTTGCCCTGAAAACTTTGCATACTATCGCGATAGCGCTGGCCGGAAAGAGCCTTGAGAATGTCCGGTTTCACGGTATCCAGAGGTAAGGTCTCTTTGCTGACCATCTTGTAGATGTAGTAACCGTTGGGATCGGAGATCAATTCGGACACTTCGCCGGGCTTCAGGTCCATGACCGCTTGATGGTTCGGAGGCAGCGCGCTGCGGCGCATTTTCTCCATCTTTGTGCTCGGAGCAGCTCCGGGGAGTCCAGCGGCGGCATAGGCCTCTTTTTCCAGCTTGTCGGGGTCTTCACCCGCAGCGGCGCGGGCGCGGAGATCGGTGGCGACTTTTTTCATCGCGTCTGCAGCAGCTTGCTTTTGCTCCTCGGTTGGAGGCTGCTCTGCATTGGCGGTCGCAGCGCTCTTAGCACCGGCCTCGGTATCGGCCTTGGGCTTTGCGGGTGAGGGTGTGATTTGCCTGGCGCGGGGAATGTAAACCCGCGCAAAGGTGGCTTGCTCGTAGGAGATTGCGTTTCTCTTGTAAGAGTCCTCGATATCGGCGTCGCTAACCTTAGTGGAATCTTCCTGCAGTGCGCGGCCGAGCTCTTGGGAAAGAATTTGCGTGCGCGCAAAGTACATCTTTTCTTCGAACGAGGGCCCTTTGTCGAGGCCACGCTTCTCCGCTTCGGTGGACATCTTCAGGGCCAACGAATACCGGGTTGCGAGTTGGCGACGAAGGTTCAGAGGCATTCCCGGCTGTAACCCATCGGCGAGCTTCTCAAATTGCGCGCGAGTGATCACGGTTTTGCAGGCGTCGCCCTGCAGCTTGGCATCGGCGCAGAAACCCTTGAGCGTAATAACCGTATCTTCGGGCCCAACTTTGACTTCGGGGGCTTTAGCGGGCGCGGCGGAGGCGCTTTGCGCCGCCTTCGCTGCGGCGGCGGGAGGTACAGGCGGTTGCGCCGCTTGTCCGTAAGCCAAGCCGGCGAGCAACAAACACACGAGGCACCGGGAACGCATGAATCAATATCCTCCAGCGAGAAATTGCGATGAATTTATCGTAGCATGTCCCGCTGGGGCCCGGGCAAGGGGTCAAGGGGTTGGCGGCGGGCGAATCCAAAGCGATAATGACGTTCATGACATTCAGTTCCGGGTCGATGCGCCGGGAAAAGCGAGCCGTTGCCGGAAACTCGGTGCTGGCGGCTCTGGTGATCACCAGCCTGAAAATTGTAGTGGGGATCGCGACCGGCTCGCTGGGCATTTTATCGGAGGCCGCACACTCTGGCTTGGATCTGATCGCAGCCCTGGTGACGTTTTTTTCGGTTCGGGTTTCCGACAAGCCGGCCGATGCCGATCACCAGTACGGACACGGCAAGTTCGAGAATTTTTCGGCCTTCATCGAAACCGGCCTGCTGCTGGTGGCCTGCGTCTGGATCGTCTATGAATCGATCAGGCGGCTGTTCTTTCACAGCGTGGAAATTGAGCCGAGCGTGGCTGCCTTCCTGGTCATGCTGCTTTCGATCGCGGTCGACGCCTGGCGCTCGCGCGCACTTGGGCGCATCGCGGCGAAGTACGACAGTCAGGCGCTGGAAGCCGATGCGCTGCATTTTTCCACGGACATCTGGTCGAGCGGAGTCGTGATCGTGGGCCTGGCGCTGGTTTGGTTGGGGCGCAGCCATTTGGGTCGCAGCTACCAGGTGGAATGGTTGCGCCAGGCCGATCCGATTTCCGCGCTGTTCGTGGCGGGCGTGGTGATTTCCGTCAGTTGGAGGTTGGCCCGGAAAACGGTGGATGCGCTGCTCGATGCGGCACCGGTTGGCGTGCGCAGCCAGATCCTCGATCGCATCAGGACCGTCGATGGCGTGCTGGAAGTGGAGCGGGTACGGTTCCGAAAAGCTGGGAACCGCTACTTCGCTGACGTTTCGGTGGGGCTGGAGCGCAATTTTACGTTCCAGCGCTCCGAGCAGGTGTCCGATGCGGTGAAGTCGCGGGTGCGCGAGATCTTGCCTGACGCTGACGTGATGGTGCACCCCGTTCCGCGGGCCCGGCGCACGGAAAATATTTTTGACCGCATCCGCGCCGTGGCTACTCGATACAACTTCAATGTGCACGACATCAGCGTGCAGGACCTGAACGGGCAGTTGCACGTGGAGCAGCATCTGGAACTCGACGAGCAACTCAGCATGAAGCAGGCGCACGATGAAGTTACCCGGCTGGAAACGGAGATCCGCAGCGAGGTCCCGGAAATTGCGACCATCCTTACGCATATTGAAAGTGAGCCGGCGACGATTGAAAAGGGACAGGAGATTGTTCGCGAGCCGGAATTGGAACGGCGGCTCAAGAATATTGTGAAGGAGTTTCCCGAGGTGATGGACGTTCACGAATTCCAGTTCAAGAAGGTCCGCGCGCGGCTGTATGTTTCCTGCCACTGCACGCTGCCCGACGATATGCCGCTTTCGCGAGTGCACGACGTTCAAACCTCGCTCGAGATTCGCTTCAAGCACGACGCGCCGGAACTGTTCCGCGTGCTGATTCATCCCGAGCCGATGACGGATAACCGGCGCTAGTGAGACTGCGGCGACGAGATGTGCGGTTATCCGAGGACTGCTGATGGCTATTCGCTGTTCGTCGATCGCCACAACCTGGCACGGCGAAGAGCGAACAGCGAACGACGAACACGATCAGCGAGACGATGAAAGGTCACAATGATTGCAGCTGCACTCAACTGGACAGACAAAGAAAGATACGTAGGAGAGGCAACTTCAGGGCACTCGATCGTGATGGACACAGCCGCCGAAAAAACCGCCAACACTCCGATGGAGTTAGTGCTGCTCGCTTTGTGCGGATGCACGGCATCGGACGTAGTGGGAATTCTCCGCAAGAAACGCGAGCCGTTCACCGGCCTCGAAGTGCGGGCAGAAGCCGAAAGAGCGGACGCCCACCCCGCCGTCTATACCTCGATCCACTTGACCTATCTGGTTCGCGGCCACGTGTCGCAGAAAGCCATGGCAGACGCGGTGCGCCTTTCGAAAGAGAAGTATTGCTCGGTCTCCGCCATGCTGGAGAAGACAGCGAAGATCACCTACACCATCGAGCACGTTCCGTGAAGGCTGATCTTCATCGTGCTGGCCCCCACCCGCTGCGCGGTTACTTCTACATCGGGAGTGCGGCCCTGCTGTGGGGAATTTCGGCGACGCTCGGTCGCGCGGCATTCACTGGCCACCCGATGCCGGGCGGGCTGTCGCTTGGTATTTCACTAAAAAAGATCGATCCGCTGATCCTGTCGCAGAGCCGTGCAACCTTGTCTCTGGCGGTGCTTCTGCCCGTGCTGCTGGCACGCAGAGGACTGTCCGCGCTGCGTGTTCCCGGTCGCGATCTGGTGCGGTTTTTCCTGCTGGGAATTCTGGGGGTCGCGGCCTCGAACTATCTCTACTACCTGGCAATCCAACGGACGAACGTGGCGACGGCCATCATCCTGCAATACACGGCGCCCGTCTGGGTGCTGCTCTACACGGTGGCGCGCGGAGCGCAGCGCCCGTCGTGGCGGAGAACTGCGGCAGTGGGACTGGCCGTGGTGGGTTGTGCGCTGGCGGTAGGCTTTGTCGGCTTGGGTGGTTTCCGCATGGATGCGATCGGAGTCACGGCCGCGTTGCTGGCGGCATTTTCCTTTGCGTTTTATAACGTCGGCGGACACAGCGTGCTGGCGCGCTACGACCGCTGGAAAGTACTGTTGTGGGTTTTGCTGGCGGCTTCAATATTCTGGATCTTCGTGAATCCTCCGTGGAAGATTGTTGCCGCTCACTATGGCGGGCTGCAGTGGGGATTCATGCTGGTGTTTTCGCTGGTGTCCGTGCTCGGGCCATTTTCCTGCTACTTCGCCGGCTTGCAGCACTTGGAGCCGACCCGCGCCATTGTGACCAGTTGTCTGGAGCCGGTGTTCAGCATCTTGATCGCGGCGCTTGTACTTGGCGAGTGGCTGCGGCCGCTGCAGACGGTTGGAATCGTTCTGGTGCTGGTAGCGATTGTGCTGATCCAGTTGCCGGAACGGGCTGCTCGGGGCGAGGAGTTGGTGGTCGAGCCGATCGAGTGAGAAGCGGGCGGTCGCGAGAAGCGGCAAAACTTATCCCAAGAGCCGGAAGTAACGCTTGGCCTTGACCACGTCCCGCCCGATCTGCTCCTTCAGCGCTTCCACGGAAGGGAACTTGATCTCGTCGCGCAGACGATCGAGGAAGTGAAGTTCAACCTCGGTTTCCGCCGAGAGTGCAAGCGGATGAAAATTCAGCAGGTGGGACTCGATGGCAAACGAATCGGCGCCAAACGTCGGACGGGTTCCGATGTTGGTGACCGAGTCGAAACACTCGCTGCCGATGCGGGTGCGAGTGATATAGACGCCGTCTTTGGGGACGAGTTCTTCGTAGCGCGCCAGATTGATGGTGGGTACGGTGTGCTTCGCTCCGTAGCCGCGTCCCCGGCCGGCGGTGGCGAGAATGCTGAACGGACGCGCGAGCAAGTGGCGAGCCCGGCTAACGCGGCCTTCGGAAAGCAACTTGCGGATGTGGCTGCTCGAAACCCGCTCCCCGCGCAGGCGCATCTCGGGATAGTCATGGACTTCAAATCCCATGTCTTTCTCCCTGCCCAGATCGCGCAGCATTTGAATGTTGCCCGCCGCCTTGTGCCCGAAGTGGAAGTTGTAGCCTTCGTGAACTTCCCGGGCATGCAGGCGCTTCTTAAGAATTTCATGGGCAAACTGGTGCGGCGTCATCAGCGAAAGATCGCGCGAGAAGGGGAGCAATAAAACCGAGTCGATCCCGGTAGCTTCCAGCAGGCGCAGTTTTTCCGGAAGCGGAGTCAGCAGCTTCAGGTCGTGATCGGGACGCAGGATGCGGGAGGGGTGGGGGTCAAAGGTGACAACCACTGACTGCCCGCTCCCGGCTTTCGCGCGCCGCACGATTTCGTCCAGAACATGGCGGTGGGCGCGGTGCACGCCGTCGAAGTTGCCGACGCTGACAAGCGCGGGACCGAAATCGCGGGGAATATCGTCAAGTTTATGGAAAGTTCGCATTCGAAAAATTGCTTTTACCGCCGAGATGCCGAGTTCGCCGAGGGAACTGCAGATCCCTCGCTTCGCTCGAGATGACAATTCACAGATTTGTTTTGACGAGCTTTCATATTTCAAACTCCAGCTTCATTCCGTCAAATGCTAGCCGCACGTCGGCCGGTAACGCGGCGTTGGTCGCCTCGTGCGGCAGGTCGTGGCAGATGTGCGTGAAAAACGTGCGCTTCGGTTTCAGCGTGTCCACGATCTTCAGCGACTGCTCCACCGTCGAATGCGTGGGATGCGGCTTGTAGCGCAGCGCATCCAGAAACAAAATGTCGAGGTCGCGCAGCTTCTCCAGCGTTTCGGGCGGGACGTCGCTGTGATCTGTCAGGTAGGCGGCCGATCCGAAACGGAAACCTAGTATCGGCGTTTCGCCGTGGATCACGGTCACGGGCTCGAAGCGCGCGCCGAACAGATCGAAGGGGCCCTCGATCGGATGCAGCTCCACCAATGGCAGTCCGCCGAACTTATACTCGGCTTCAAAAATGTAGCGAAACATGTTGCGCAGAAATTCACAGTTTCGCGTCGTGGCATAAAGCGGCAGCTTGCCCGGCTTGTGTCGATAGGTCAGGGGGCGCAGGTCGTCGATTCCGAGGATGTGGTCGGCGTGCGTGTGAGTGTAGAGCACGGCATCAAGGTGCGTAATGTTTTCGCGCAGCGCCTGCTCACGAAAGTCGGGCGTGCTGTCGATCATGACGTGGCGGGCATTGTCGTGAGGATCACGGTAGCTGATCATCACGGAGGGGCGAGTGCGGCGGTCACGCGGGTCCAGCGAACGGCAGACGGCGCAGTCGCAGCCGATGGTGGGTACGCCCATCGACGTGCCGCTGCCTAATACCGTCAGAGTCGCCCGCATCAGCCGTTTGTACCTGTAATCGGGCCGGGCGCCTGCGGAGGATGCGCCAGCGCGTTGGTCACTTCCACGTAGGCCATGCGCAGTTCATAGAGGCAGTTCTGCAGGAATGCCTGCTCCTTCGGAGTGAGATTGCCCTTGGTTTTCTCGGAGATCATGCCGAGCGTGTCGATGGTCTGCCGCGCGCCGATCAAGTCGACTCCGGGCTGGCCGCCCTGTTCGTGCATCAGGCCGAGTTGCATCATGGCGGTCATGTAGAGCGAAGCCATGAAGCGCTCAAAACTCAGTTCGAGTTCTTTCGCGGAGTGTCCGCCCAGTTCGACGCGCGCATCCAGATCGCGCGCCGACTGCTTGTAGGCATCGTGTTGCGCCTTCTGTTCGGAGGCAGTGGGTGGTTCGGGGATATCGGATTCGTGTGTGGGCGCCGCTGCTGTGGGCGCAGCCTCCGCAATCGTTGCAACTGGCGCCGCCGGAACCGCCGCCGGGGCCGGAGGCGCGGCTTGCTCTTCCACGGAATCCGATCTCAGTTCTCCGTCCGAGGTGAACAAGCGTTTGTCGCTTACTTTGAATTCGCTTTCTTCTCTTCTTTTTTGCGCCATATGGTTTACCTGGTTTCTTGAAGGTCTTCCTGAAATTCAAGCGATCGGGAGCGTTGCTGGTTTCAGCTTCGCCGTTCCCGCACGCAAATCTTTTCCCGCAGCCTCGCGTCGCAGATAACCCAGTGCGACCGGGCGATCTCCGCTGGGGAACGGCAAGATCGCGCCGCTGGTGATCTCGCCGACTTCTTTTTCATCTTTCTCCAAGGCCAGAATCTTCGCGCCCGGTTCGGGCAGCGTGCCCTCGACTGCGAACGCGGTGAACTGCCGGTGCACGGCGCCGCGCGAGCGAACACGCTCCACGATCTCCTGCCCGAGATAGCACCCTTTGGTGAAATTCAACGCGCGTGTCTGCCCGGTTTCCTGCGCCAGATCGCGCTCGCGGATGTCCTCGCCAAATTGCGGAATGCCGCGCGAGATGCGGAAAAGATTCAGCGCGGTCGTGCCGGTCGGCCGCGCACCCGCCTTGAGCAGCGCGCTCCACGTGGATTTCAGTTTGTCTGGCTCCAACCAGATTTCGTACGAAATGCCTGCGGAATCATCGCCTCGCACTAGCGTGCATTGCAGGCAGCTACACGCGCAATCACATTTCGGTGAGCATAACTCCAACGGTGCGAGATCGGGAACTACGATGCCGGCGCGTTCGAGAACATTGCGCGATTCGGGCCCAATCAGGCCCAGCGCGGCAAGCTTGTCGCTGATGTCGGCGATCTCAACATCGTCGGCGATGATGTAATGATCGAACAGCTGCAATATTTTGTCGCGCTGCCTACGTTCCGTATCCACCAGCAATGATTCTCCCCGCTGGAAGACGTAGAGGTCGGCCTGAATGTGGCCCTGCGCGTTCAGCAGAAAAGCATAGACGCCGTACCCGGGGGCCAGATCGCGAACGTCGTTCGTGACCATGCCGTTCAGCCAGCGGACGCGGTCGCCGCCGGTCACCGCGATCTTGGCACGCCAACTCAGGTCATAGAGGCCGCAGCCTGAGAGCAAGGACTGGAACTCGGCGCGAGCATCGCCGAAGTCCGGCGCAGTGGCGCCGAGCGCGCCGCTGTGCTCCGTCGGGTTCGCCCCAGGAAGTGTGGTCGAAGTCATAAGTTCAACCTTTAATTATAACGAACGGCGGTACTCTAACTGGCAGCCGCCCTCACGCCGAGCCGATCTCCTGTAGAGACGCGGCTTGCCGCGTCTCCGCCGCCACTGAGACGGGGCAAGCCCCGTCTCTACACAGATGCTTCACCGCTGTGCTAACGTTGCGAGCGTGGATGCGACCAAGCGTATTGCCGTGATACCCGGTGACGGCATCGGGAAGGACGTCATTCCGCAGGCTGTAAACGTCATAAAAGCCGCGGGTGCCGCAGTCGAATTGACCCCGTTCGACTGGGGAGCCGACCGCTATCTCGCCGATAAAGTTGCCGTCCCGCCGGATGGCTTCGCCACCCTGGCGCGGGATTTCGACGCCATCCTGGTTGGCGCCTTTGGCGATCCGCGCGTGCCCTCCAATATTCACGCGAGAGAAATCCTGCTGGGCATGCGCTGCCAGATGGACTTGTACGCCAATGTCCGGCCGGTGCGATTGCTGGATGCGTCGCTCTGCCCGCTCAAAGGCGTCGAACCAAAAGACCTCGATTTCGTTGTGATTCGCGAAAACACCGAGGGCGTTTACGGCGACCTCGGAGGAGTCTTCAAGCAGGGAACGCCGGACGAGATTGCGATCCAGGAAGACGTCAACACGCGCAAGGGGGTCGAGCGCATCATCCGCTACGCGTTTGAGTACTGCGCCAGCCACCGGAAACTCGATGGTTCTCCGCGGCGGCGCGTGCTGATGTGCGACAAAGCGAACGCTATGACGCACGCCGGCGGCCTGTGGCAGCGCGTGTTCAAAGAAGTCGCGGCAGAGTATCAAAAGATCGAGACGCAGCACATGTACGTGGATGCGCTCTGTATGCAGATGGTGCATGATCCGCGCTGGTTCGATGTCATCGTCACCAACAACATGTTTGGCGACATCATCACCGATCTCGCGGCAGGATTGCAGGGCGGGTTGGGGATGGCCGCGAGCGGCAATCTGCACCCCGGAAAGACTTCACTGGGGCAAATCGCGATGTTCGAGCCGGTGCATGGTTCAGCGCCGTCGATTGCGGGGAAAAACATGGCCAATCCTTTCGGCGCAATTCTGACGGCGGCGATGATGCTGGCGCATCTGGGAATGTCGGACGAGGCGCAGAAGATCGAAGCGGCCGTGCTCGAAGCGGTCAGGCAGAAAAAAACGACGGTCGACATCGGCGGAACGCTAGGGACGCGCGAGGCGGGCGAGTGGGTGTCGGAGAGAGTCTCTCGCCGTTGATTGTGTGGTGGCCCTAATTGTGTGGTGGCGGGGCTCCGCCCCGCCGGGACCGGGCTGAGCCCCGTCACCACACGAGCACTTCCTAGGAAGCCTGCTACCCCCGTACCCCCGCCAGCAGCGCCAGTTCCCGCCATTTCCAGTGACAATCCACGTCCGCGAATCCGATCTCGCGCAGCCACTGCAACTGGGTCTCAACATCGAGGAGTTGGTTGGAAGGGTCCTCGGTTTCGCGTGTAAAGCCGTTGCGGCGCAGGAATTCGTCGTGCAGTTTTGGCGTGGGCGACGCGACGTGGTCCAGATTGCAGAAGACGCCACCGGACTTCAGCAGTTCGTGGATTTCGGAGTAGAGCGCGCGCTTGCGCTGGTGCGCGACATGATGAATCGCGAAGCTGGAGACAACAGCGTCAAACTTGCCCAGGCCGGGAAGTGGGTCATCGAGGTTGTGGGTCATCACGGCCACCGAGGAATCGCCGGCAAAGCGCTTCTCGGCAGCCTCAAGCATGGCAGGAGAGAAGTCAATTGCGATGGCTTCCGTTTTCGGATGCTCGCGTTTCACCAGTTCGCGTAACACTAACGCCAGCAGCCGCCCGTCTCCCGTACCCAGATCGAGAATGCGGCGCGTGGTCGGCGGAATGAACTCGAGCAGCGACGATTCGCCTTCGGTGCGATGGGAAACGGAGTCGGCCCGTTCGAGGTAGTCGAGGGCGTGATCGGTTCTGGTCCACAGATTGACGGGCATGGGATTGACGGGCATGGACAGTATAGACTCGATGCCAATGGACAACGTCAAGGTAGTTGCTCAAAAGCTCCGAAGCTGGTTTTGCAAAAGCTGGTTGCGCGAACTTGCTCTGCTCATGCTGCTGGCGGGCACGCTCTGGGGTCAAGCAGCGGCTGGGGCATGGCAGGATCAGACGCCGCAAGGTCAGGCATCGCAAGGTCAGGCGTCGCTCGATCAGGCTCCCGAGGGCGAGGGCACCCGCGCCACACAGGAAACCATTGTTTCGCCCAAAGAGGCGAAGGAACTTTTTCGCTCGGTGGATGAAATCCTGGAGTTTGCCAGCCAGGACACGGGGCTGCCCATCAGGCATAAGGTGAAGCGCAGGCTGACCAAGCGCGATGAGGTGGAGTCCTATATCAAGAAGAGCATGAAGGACGATAAGGACGCGAAACGACTGGAGCGGTCTTCGGAGGTGCTGAAGAAGTTCGGGTTGCTGCCGCGGAACTTCGACCTGCCCAACTTTCTGGTGGCGATGCTGCGCGAGCAGGTGGCGGGATACTACGATGAAAAAACAAAAACTGTGAATTTGCTCAACTGGTTGGACGCCGAACAGCAGAAGCCGGTGCTGGCGCACGAACTGACGCACGCGCTCCAGGACCAGTCGTTCGACATCGAGAAATGGATGAAGGGGCCGGCGGAAAACGCTCATAACAAAAAGGATGAGCCGAGCCAAGCCGACATTGAAAATGACGAGGAAAGCGCTGCCCGGCAGGCGGTGCTGGAGGGGCAGGCGATGGCGGTGCTGCTGGATTATTCCCTGGCGCCGGCCGGAAAGACGCTGCTGGACTCGCCCCAGATTGTCGAATCGCTCGAGCAGGGTATGCTGGTCGGGACGCCGGATTCTCCGGCGTTTCGCGATGCTCCGATTTTCTTGAAAGAGGAGTTGACGTTCCCCTATCGCTACGGACTCGACTTTACCGCCGCACTCCTGCAGGCGGGCGGAAAGGAACTGGCGTATGCGGGCGCGTTCAAGGATCCGCCGAAGACGACGCGCGAAATCATGGAGCCCGAGACGTACCTTGCGCACGAGACGTTGCCGCCGATGAAGATGATTGACATGGAGAGAGACTTCAAAAGCTACGATCCCTTCGATATCGGCGCGATGGGAGAGTTTGACGTTTATGTTTTGGTTGAGCAGTATGCGGGCGGGGACGAGGCTAAGTCGACGTATCCGGAGTGGCGCGGCGGTTATTACTTTGCCGGCAAGCCAAAGACAGGCAAATCGGCGGCGATCGGGTTGCTATATGTTTCCCGCTGGTCGAGCGCGGGGAAAGCGGCGGAGTTCGCGGCGGTGTATGCGAAATCGCTGGCCAAGCGATATCAGAAGCGGCAAGGGCTGGGGCCGGACGGCAAAGTTGCGGCAGACGCGCCGCCGGCCGATTCCTGGCGAACGCTGCGCGGACGCCATGCCTGGCTCACCGAAGAGGGAGTGGTGGTGATTGAAGTCCGGGGCGACGCGGTGCTGATTAGCGAGAGTCTGGATGAGGAGACGACGAAGCGGGTGGAAGGAGACTTCTGGCCGGAAGAAAAACCGCCAGGCAAGCCCGCGCCCGGTCAGCCATGAGTTTCCGTCCTGTATAATCAGGTTCCGCAATCACAAACAGTGTAGAGCTTGTTTCATCAATCGGATTTGGGTAGGGCACGGCTTCAGCCGTGCCGTTCCGGGCTGGAAAAATGAGGGCTTTAGCCCCTGAGGGACATGCCAACCGAGCTGAAAGGCATTTGTAAAACCAGCCCAATCAGGAGCGCATTTGAAGCAGGCAGAGATTGGCATTATCGGCGGCAGCGGTCTGTACCAGATGCCGGGCTTCACCGACGCGCACGAGGTCGAGCAGCAAACTCCATTTGGAGATCCTTCAGATGCGTACATTCTGGGGACGCTGGGAGGCCGCCAGGTGGCATTTCTTGCGCGCCATGCCCGCGGGCACAAAATCTTGCCGAGCGAGCTGAATTTCCGGGCCAACATTTACGGCTTTAAGCAGTTGGGAGTGGAGCGCATTATTTCGATCTCGGCGGTGGGGTCGCTGAAGGAAGAGCACAAGCCGCTCGATTTCGTGATTCCGAACCAGTTTTTCGATCGCACCCGGCACCGCGTGGACACTTTCTTCGGCGACGGCATTGTGGCGCACATTGCATTTGGCGATCCGGTGTGCAGCGAAATGACAAAGGTGGTCCGCGGCGCATGCCAGACTGTAGGCGTAACCGCGCAGCGGGGTGGCACTTACATTTGCATGGAGGGTCCGCAGTTTTCCACCAAGGCGGAGTCGAACGTGTATCGCAGCTGGGGCGCGGATGTGATCGGCATGACCAATTTGCAGGAAGCCAAGCTCGCGCGGGAAGCGGAGATTTGCTATGTCACCATCGCCATGGTCACCGATTATGACTGCTGGCATCCGCATCATGATTCCGTGACGGTCGAGCAGATTCTTTCCGTACTGGCAAAGAACGCCGAGAACGCCGCCAAAGTCGTGACGGCCACGGTGTCGGTGATGCCGAAAACGCGGTCCTGCAAATGCGGGTCGGCGCTGGCGAATGCCATTCTGACCGACCCGGCCAAGATTCCGGCCGCGACCAAAGAGAAGCTGCAGTTGATATTGGGAAAGTATCTGAAGTAGTCGGCGGTCGTTGGTCGTTAGCGAACCTCAAACAGACGCTTCCCGGGCGTGCTCGCCAACGACCAACGACTAACGACCAACGACTGCGCCACGGAGCCTCATGAGCATTCTGGTAGTAGGTTCGGTTGCCTTCGACACCATCGCCACGCCCTCCGGCCGCGTGAGCGACATTCTCGGAGGCGCGGCCACTTATTTCGCGCTCGCCGCAAGTTACTTCACCGACGTGCGGATGGTCGCCGTGGTGGGCGAAGACTTCAAACCCGAGCACGAAGCCGTGCTGAAAAAACGAGGCGTGGACACGCGCGGCATCGAGCGCACCAAGGGGAAGACCTTCCGCTGGGGCGGACAGTATATCGACAACCTGAACGAGGCCAAGACCGAATTCACGGAGCTGAACGTCTTCGAGAAATTTCAGCCGCACATTCCAAAAGAGTATTCGGAGACGCCGTTCCTGTTCCTCGCGAACATCCACCCCACGCTGCAAGCGGCGGTGCGCCTGGAAATGCATGGCGTGCGCCTGACGGGCGGCGACACCATGAATTTCTGGATCCAGGGCACGCCCAGGGAGTTGGCGGAAACGCTGAAGCTGGTGAACGTTCTGCTGATCAACGACACCGAAACCAAGATGCTGGCTGCGGAGAAGAATCTTCCGCGCGCGGCGAGAAAAGTTCTAGCCATGGGACCGAACGCGCTGGTGGTGAAGCATGGCGAGTACGGAGCAACCATTTTTTTCCGCGAGGGAGCCTTCGGCATTGGGACGCATCCTTTTCGCGCGCCGGCGCTGCCCATTGAAGAAGTAAAGGACCCGACTGGAGCCGGCGATTCGTTTGCCGGCGGATTCATGGGTTACATTGCGTCGCAGGGCGAGATCAATCGCGAGGTACTGAAGCGTGCCTTGTTTTATGGCGGGGTGATGGGATCGTTTGCCGTGGAACGTTTTGGAACGGAGCGCCTGCAGAATCTTACGCGCGGAGAAATTGACGCGCGCTTTCAGATTTTCCGCGAACTGACGCACCTGGAATAGGGCCATCTTGCCAGCCATGACAGAGCCCATCGCGAGCGCAGAGTGAGTGTAAAGACAGCTGCCGTTCGGGACTTCGGCGCGGCCCGCGTGGCCGGGATCGCAGTCCTCGTTTCGCTGTTTTCTTTTCTTTACTTTCTTCGACACAGCGACCTTCTGCTCTATGGCGACGCGGTCGCGCACATTAATATTGCGCGGCGCGTGTTCGATTCCCGGACTCCCGGCCTGCTGCAATTGGGCACGGTGTGGTTGCCCCTGCCTCATGTGCTAATGATCCCGTTCATTTGGTCGAACGCGATGTGGCAGAACGGAACCGGCGGCTCCATCCCCTCGATGATCGCCTACGTGTTCGGGGTGGTAGGAATATTTCGCCTCGTGCACGGCATGCTGCAAGCCGGTTTCTCCAAGGAAGCGGGCAACGAGGCGTGCAAGAATCCGGCGGTTGGCGTGGGCGCATGGGCCGCGGCATTCGCTTATGGAGCCAATCCGAACCTGATCTACATGCAGGCAGCGGCAATGACGGAGTCAATCTATCTGGCGCTGTTCATCTGGTCCATCGTGTACTTCGCGGAATTTATTTGCGCTCTGAAGGAAAATGACAGGCGAGAAAATGAGGCCGCTGCTGGACGGGAATCTAGCCCCCGAGGGGCGAACCAAATTAGCCCAGCGCTTCAGCGCCGGGTAGGGCTGACGCGCTGCGCCTGGTGTCTGGCCGGCGCGGAGCTCACGCGTTACGACGGATGGTTTCTGGCGGGCGTGATGGGCGCGGCGGTCGCAGTCATCGCGCTCGGGCGATGGCAGGATTACGTCTTGCGGCGGGTTGCCGCGAAATTCCTGTTGGGCATTGCGCTGGTTCCGGCCCTGTGGCTGGCTTACAACGGCGTGGTGTACGGGAACGCGCTGGACTTCGCGAACGGTCCATACTCGGCGAAGGCGATTGAGCAGCGCGTGGGTGCGCCGAATCCGGCGCTCCACCATGCCGGAGTTGCGGCCATCTATTTTTTGAAATCGGCGCAGTTGAACATGGCGAACGGGAACTGGGGCCGGTTCTGGCTGGCGGCGGCCTTGATGGCGCTCATAATCGCAGCCTGGAAACTGCGGGCGCAATCGGCGTCGCTGTTCTTGCTGTGGGTTCCGCTGGTGTTCTATTCGTTTTCGATTGCATACGGCTCGGTGCCGCTTCATGTCTACACCTGGTGGCCATTTGCCACCTTCAACCAGCGCTACGGACTCCAGTTGCTGCCGATGTTTGCGGTTTCGACCGGAGTGCTGGCGGCTTCTGTCTTTCTACTGGGCGCGGGCGGTCGGCATGTTTGGAAACTGGTCGCCGTGATACTGGCGCTGGCGGTGGGCAGCTATGCGTCGGTGTGGAAGGCGGAGCCTCAATGCCTGGCGGAAGCGCGGAGGAACTGGGTGATGCGCGATCCCTTGAATTCAGCGGTGCAGCGCGTGGTTACTCGATTACCGCGGAACTCACGGTTTCTGATGGACCTCAGCGAACATGTGGGCATCATGGAGCAGGCGGGCATCCCACTGCGTCAGGTGGTGAATAACGAAAATCATCGTGTGTGGAAGCGGCCGTCCGATCCCGAAGGCCTGTGGGAGCGCGCCCTGGCCGATCCGCCACGATACGTGGATTTTGTGATTACTTTCGATGGCGATGCGGTGGACCAGGGCGCGAATCGGACCAATCTTACGGAGCTGATCGAAATTCACGCGACCGGGCAACCTCATGCGCGCATCTACGCGGCGCAGAGCGCCCCGAATCAATCGCGTTAACCCCTTTCGCCCAGCAACACAGAAAGCGCCGGATGGCGGTGATAGAATCCGCTCCGTGGTCCCCAGACCGCGCGCTTTTCGCGGTGGTGACGTCACTCGGGGATAGGGAAAACGAATGAGTGCGCCGCAAAAACAGCGCCAGCAGACCGCGAGAATTCCTTTCACGAAAGCGTCGGCTTGCGGCAATGATTTTCTGATAGTGGAAGGTGTGTACGCCTTCGGCGACCTGAGTGCGCTCAGCCGCCGCTTGTGCGATCGCCATCGCGGAGTGGGCGCCGATGGCGTGGAATGGCTCTTCCCCGATGCCGACGCTGACGCGAGGCTCCGCCTGTTTAACGCCGATGGCTCGGAGGCGGAAATCTCCGGCAACGGCACGCGTTGTGTGGCGGCGGAAATTTGTTCACGAACGGACAAAACAGAAGTTGTGGTTCGCACCGGCGCCGGACTGAAGACCTGTCGGCTCGTCGGTCCGCAAGGTGGGCAGCAAGGCTCCACGTTTGAGTTCGAAGCGGAGATGGGCCAACCCGAGGTCGGCGGCGAGTTGCCGATTGAGACGACGGCGGGGCGGACGGTAGGGACGAAAGTTTCGATGGGGAATCCGCATTACGTAATTTTCGTCGAGAACTTTCAGGACGGCTGGCAGCGGCAGGCGGCGCTGATCGGGACGCAGCCGCAGTTTCCCCAGGGCACGAATGTGGAGTACGTGGTGGTGCGCCGTAAGAATAAAGGTGCGAATGAAATCGAGATCCGGCTCTTCGAACGGGGCGTGGGAGAAACGCAGTCTTCGGGTACGGGATCATGCGCGTCCGCGGTAGCTGCGATTGCGAGCGGGCGCGTCGCTCCGCCGGTGACGGTGATTGCGCCGGGAGGCGCGCAGACGGTACGCTGGAAGGATCAAGTCTATCTGCGGGGTCCGGCGACTCTCGTCTGCCGCGGGGAATTCTTCATTTAAGATCGAACGTGATGAGAGTCGTCCCGCCGGAGTGGCGCACGAGGGACACCCTATTTGAATTGTCATCCCGATCGAAGCGAGGGATCTGCATTTTGCGACGGGCTGCAGATCCCTCGCTTCGCTCGGGATGACAAGTATTGACATGGTTACCGCGTCCCAAAACCCGCGAATCAAGCCGCGCGCACTCCGTCCGGGCGACAAGGTGGGAATCGTTGCGCCCGCGTCGAACGTGAAGCGCGAAATGCTGGAGGCGGGCTGCGACGGTCTTCGCCGCGCCGGCTATGAGCCTTTTTATTTCGAGTCGATCCTGGAACGCGATCTCTACTTTGCCGGCTCAGCGGAGCGCCGGGCGCGCGAACTGGAAGACATGTTCGTGCGCGACGACATCCGCGCGATTGTTTGTGCGCGAGGAGGATATGGGTCAAACTATCTGCCGCAGTTGCTCGATCCAACGAAGATCGTTTCGCATCCCAAAATTCTGGTGGGCTACAGCGATATTGCAACGCTGCTGTGCTGCATTTCGGACTCGGCGAAAGTCGTGACGTTCCACGGCCCGATGGTGGCCAAGGATTTCGCCTTTGCCGAAGGTGTGGATCTGGATTCGTGGCAGAACGCGTTGGGTGGCGCGGAAGAATGGGAGATTAGCAAGGGATCAGGCGCAAGGCCGCTGTTGGCGGGGCAAGGGGAGGGAATCCTGTACGGTGGGTGCCTCTCGATGCTGGTGGCGTCGCTCGGCACGCAGCACGAGATTCGAACCGCGGGAACGATTCTTTTCCTCGAAGACGTCGCGACCAAGCCCTACCAGATCGACCGCATGCTGATGCAACTGAAACTGGCGGGCATGCTGAAAGACGTGCGCGGCATTGTCTTCGGCGAAATGCTGGATTGCCGGCAGAGTCCGGATCAGGATTACACGCTAGAAGAGGTTGTGCTGCGAGTGGTCGGCGATTTGCGGATTCCGGTGGCGTTTGGCTTGCGTTCAGGACATGTGTCGCGCGCCAACATTACGCTGCCAATCGGAGTGAAAGCCCGGCTCGAGGTAGGTGCAGAAGTGAGACTGACGATTCTGGAAGCTGCGACGGCAAAGTGAGCAATCTTCGAAAGAGTAATCTTAATGAGTAACCCCAAGCACATTCACCTGATCGGCATTTGCGGCACTGCGATGGCTTCGCTGGCCGGCATGCTGCAAGAGCGAGGCTTTCGCGTCACCGGCTCGGATGCGGCGGCGTATCCGCCGATGTCGACGTTCCTGGAATCATTGGGTATCCCCGTCGCGCAGCCATTTGCCGAGGCGAACCTGAATCCTCGCCCCGATCTTGTGGTCGTCGGCAACGCGCTTTCTCGCGGAAATGTGGAGTTGGAACGCTTGCTCGACGAACGCATTCCGTTCTGCTCGCTGCCGCAGTTGCTGCATGATGAGTTTCTGGTCGGAAAGAACGTGCTGGTGGTTGCCGGAACGCACGGCAAAACGACGACGACGTCGATGCTGGCGTGGATCTTCGAGACCGCTGGCCTCCAGCCTTCATTCCTGATCGGCGGCATTGCGGAAAACTTCGGCCGCAGTTTTGGGCTCGGCGAAGGCCAGCACTTTATTTTGGAAGGCGACGAGTATGACACGGCATTCTTCGATAAAGGTCCCAAGTTTCTGCACTACTTTCCGGACTCCGTGATTCTCACCTCGGTGGAATTCGACCACGCGGATATCTACAAAGATCTGGACGCCGTGGAAACGGCTTTCAAGCGGCTGGTGAACCTGGTTCCGCAACGCGGGCGGGTTGTCGCCTTTGATCCGGGTGAGGTCTCGGGCGAGAGCCGGAGTGCGAGCATCGACCGTTGTCTGCAGAAAGCCTTCTGTCCAGTCGAACGTTACGGGGCTTCGGACCGAGCAGGGGATCGCGCTGATTGGAAAATCGAAAATCTGAAATTGAGCGAGGAACGAACTTCCTGGTCGGTCGTGCGCGATGGAAAGCCGTGGGCGGATTTCAAATTCCCGCTCGGCGGGGAATACAACGTGTGGAATGCGACGGCAGCGGCGGCGCTGGCGGCGAATTATGAAATTTCGAAAGATGTGATTGCGCAGGCTCTCGCGACCTTTCGCAGCGTGAAGCGGCGCCTCGAGTTGAAGGCCGAGGTCAATGGAATAACGATCATCGACGACTTTGCCCATCATCCCACGGCCATCGAGCAGACGATTCTGGCGTTGCGGGCGCGCTATCCGCAATCGCGGCTGTGGGTGGTGCTCGAGCCGCGTTCGAACACCATGCGCCGCAACGTGCTGCAGGATGCGCTGACCCGCAGCTTGGCGCTCGCCGACCAGGTGGTGATCGCTGCCATCTTCAAGTCGGAGGCCATCCCCGAGCCGGAACGGCTGGATCTGAATCGCGTGGTAAGCGAGATCCAGAAACGCGGAAAGCAGGCGCGCATCTTCGCCGATGCCGATGCCATCGTGAACGCGATCGTGCCCGAACTTCGCCAGCGAGACGTGGTGGCCATTCTCTCCAATGGCGGATTCGGCGGCATCTATGAGAAGCTACCCCAGCGATTGCGCGGGCTCGCGGCGAAAGCATGACAGCCCTGTGGTCGAATTGAGATTCGAATCAGGGCACGCCTTCAGGCGTGCCGCAAGTGCATTGCTGTCACCGCGCCTTGAGACGCTGGATTTCGAAATTCGAGTTTCACCACGGACCGATAAGTGTTTCGCACCATTCTCATGCTGGCGTTTTGGGCCGCTGCGCTGCCCGTCGCGGCGCTGGTGGGATTTCCCTGGACCTATCTGACCAAAGACATCAGCTTTTTATACCGCGCCAGCATGTGGTCGGCATTCATGGGCGTGCGCATTGCGGGCGTGAAGGTGCGGACGCTCGGACTCGCGAAAATCGATCCGGCGCGAACTTATATCTTCATGTCGAATCACATCTCCAATCTTGACCCGCCCATCACGCTGCCGCTGATCCCGCGCCGGACTTCGGTGATGGTGAAGAAGGGGTTGTTCAAGGTTCCAATTCTCCGCCAGATCATGCTGATCGGATCGCTGGTGCCGGTCGATCGGGGAAATCGCGAGGCGGGCATCGCGGCGGTGCGCGACGCGCTCCGAGCCATCGAGCAGGGGTTGAACATGACCATCTACGTGGAAGGGAAGCGCTCGTTCGATGGCAAGCTGCTGCCATTCAAGAAAGGTCCGTTCTATCTCGCCGAGGAGTGCAATGTGCCGGTCGTGCCGATCACGATTTCAGGCACGGAAGAAGTCATGCCGAAAGCGCGCTTTGCGATTCGTCCGGGAACGGTGACGGTCGAGTTTCACGATCCCATCGAGCCCGCCGATTTCGGAGAACGCGATTGCCTGATGGCCAAAGTGAGGGCGGTGATCAATAGCGGGCTTCCGGCGGAGTTGCGGGAGTAGGCTCCAGACCAATCGCCTGGCCCCCCTCCCCCTATTTTTTTTGATCTATTAGAATCATGTGGTTAGAAGCAAAATCCTCAGAAATGAAGACTTATATGGAAAGTATTCTGAAATAAGGACTTAGGCCGCATTTCCGCTGGCTCGGGGCTTCGGCGGCGGGCTGACGCTCGCTGATCCGTCTCAACTTCTGTTGTCAAAGAGCGCCGACTACTGGGGCTGAGGCAGCTTCGAGGGCCGTCTTGGTTGACGGGCACAGCTCGGGCTTGTCACAGGTCGATCTCCATTGTCGCCGACAGGGCGGTTAGATGTCTGTGATGGTGCACACAGCGCGTTTGTGATGAAAAAGGTCGAAAGGCCCCGCCCAAGCGAAGCTTGGACGGGCCGCCCGCCGTCCTCGGGGACCTCGTGTTACTCCCTGGGGACCGGGGAGGTAGGCGGTTCTAGTAGAGAGGAACAGCATGCCTGACCAAGAAACTTTCGAATATAGATGAATGTTCTCGGCCTGGTAAGCGGCAGGCGTATCCGTTTTTTCGCATCATCGCTATTCGAGAGTAGTTCCCACGATTCCCTGATGTAATCTTCCGCAAGTTCTCGCGAGACGCCGACGAGGGAGTGTTCTGAGTGGATAGCGCAAGCAAGCTCGAAGAGGTTCAGCAGTTCCGAAAATTCATACTGCTTAGCCTGCTCGTTCTTAGCCTCAAGAAATCGCTGCCAAGCCTGGCGAAATCCTTCATAAGGCGTGACCAGCGTAGAGGCGGAGGAGTTTTTGTTGCCCCTGCGAATCGCATAAAGAGAAACGAACAAGGCCACCAGAGAAACGGCAAGGGCAACTAGGGAAAAGAGCAACGACCAAAGCGCAATCTGGTGGTCTGTGAGGTCCATCAGCGCCTGCAAGGGGCTAGCCCTCCTTCTCGCCGGTCGCCTCCCCCTGGCCTTGCTGGGTTTGAGCGCTGGTAGTGTGATTTTGGGGCTGCTGGGTGTTGGTAGTCTGGGCCTGGGCGTTGTTGCCAAGCGCCTCAGCAAGATGAGAAACGGTAAAATTCCTCAGTAGAGCACTCTCCACATGGCTGACGGTTAAGTGGTCCTTGGCGAACCCATGCAGCGGGCCTGACTTGTCCTTCTCGTTCGAATCCATGTTTCTCCTTCGGAAGCCGCTTTGTTTGGGCGCTATTGAGTTGTCTGGTAGCAGCATGCAATGCACAATAGCACCGCCTTTAGTTTACTCCTCTTGAAATACCGTCGGTGGCTATTGATGGTTTCAAAACGCGGGTGTGCGCCCGGCGGGTGGGCCGCTTTAACGGGGAAGAGTATAACGCGGATTTGTCTTCTTACATCGGCCGACGGGTGGAGTTGGCGCGGATTGTTTGTTCTCCGGGAAGGGGTTGAGGGACCGGGGAGTGAGTCTAAGAAATCAGAGTCAAAGGCAGCGGGCAGGAGTGTACGCTCTACACGGGTCTCGGGGAGAATGCCTTGATACTTCAGTAGGAGTGTCGGACATGTAGAGGTCCTTCGATTACGTAGCTGGCTTCGCTTCGCGAAGCGGCTACTCCGCTCAGGATGACATTTTATGTGATAACTCAAGGTGGGGAGATTTAGACTCACTCCCGCTCCGACAACTTTCGTACCGCCTTGGCAATCTCCGGCAGCCTGGCGTAGGCGGCGCAGCACTTTAACCACAATTTGTGATCGATGGCGGGAGCGCCGCTGACCATGGCTCCGGCGGGAACGTCATGCGGGATGCCGCTTTGGGCTATGGCGATGGCTCCGTCTCCGATTTTTACGTGCCCACTTACGCCTACTTGTCCGGCTAGGATTACGTTGTTGCCAACGTCGGTGGTGCCGGCCAAGCCTACCTGGGCGCAGACTAGCGTGTCGTGTCCTATAGTGCAGCTGTGGCCTATGTGGACGAGGTTGTCTAGCTTAGCGCCGCGCCCGATGCGGGTCTCGCCGATGCTGGCGCGGTCGATGCAGGTGTTGGCCTGGAGTTCGGCATCGCTCTCTACGACAACGTTGCCGGACTGGACGATTTTGTGCCAATGGGCGTCGTCGTCCTTGGCGAAGCCGAAACCGTCGCAGCCTACTATGGCTCCATTCTGCAGCAGAACGTCGTCTCCCAGGTGGCAAAATTCTCTTACTACGGCGTGGGCGTGGGCGAAGAAATTGTTGCCTATGGTTACTCCGCGATAGATGACTACGTGGGCGAGAAGGACGGCTTTGTCTCCGATTACTACGCCTTCGTCGATTACCACGTAGGGGCCGAGGTGCGCGTTCTTGCCTAGCTTGGCCTTGGGATGAACTACCGCGGTGGGATGGACTCCGGGGGCATAGCGCGGCGGCTGGTAGAAAAGCTCGATCGCCTTCGCCCATGCCAGATACGGGTTCTGGCTGCGCAGCATACCCGTGGAGATGGCGGGAAAGTTCTCCGCTACTATTACCGCCGAGGCCTTCGTCGACTTCGCGGCGGCGTTGTACTTTGGATTCGACACGAAGGTCAATTGGCCTGGGCTCGCGTGTTCTATACCGGCTACGGCCGTGATTTCGGTTTCGGGTGAGGCGTTTTCGAGGCGGGCGTCTAGGGCTTTTGCTATGTCGGATAGTTTCATGGCGGTGTCTGGGGAATTGTAGCAAGCAAGCAGCTCTCAGCTGTCAGCTCTCAGGAAAACAAGACCAGCCAATTTCGCCGTGAATCCGAGATCGCTTTTTCTGAGAGCTGAGAGCTGAGAGCTGCTTTCCTACTGCTCGAACAGCGTTACTTGGCGCGTATCGGGCTGTCCGCCTTTTCGGCGGCGGTTGGCTGCCCCTATTACTGCTAGCACCGTCACTGATGTCAGCGCTTCTCTGGGGACGAACACCCGCTGTGTGTTCGAGCGCAGATCGGGAGGGTTCATTAGAAATCCTTCGGCGGGATTTTGCGTCAGGTCGTTGGGCAGGATGCCTTCAATCACTTCGCTGTCTTTGAACTTCAGGCGCACCCACAGGCCTTCGGTGCGCGGACGGGTGGTGAAGGTCTTGCGGAG
>JBEKWX010000013.1:0-25927 GCA_049512675.1 Terriglobales bacterium
TTCGGCGGGAACCAGCTTTGCCACGGGTTTGCCGTGTTTCGTGATCAAGACCGGCTCCCCGCTTTGGAGAACCTGGTCCATGATCGCCAAGCATTGCGCCTTGAATGCACCGGCTGCCATTTTCTTCACAGCATCACCTCGGGGCGGGAATAATATAGTCATAATAACATGACCATGGGAATTATGCAAAACACGCCACTCGTGCGAATCGCCGCGTTCAGGGGGGCGAATCATTCTCAGGACGCCTTCTGACGCAGGTTTTCGAGGAAAACCTGCTGCTGTTCGCCGGGCAAGAACTTGTAGTAGCATGAGATCGAGTTGAGCAGGATCTCGGGGTTGCCATTGTCCAGGTGCGCGCCCGCCAGGAAGTCCGCGCAGATCATCTCCAGGCAGTAGCCGCGCGATTTGTCCGTCCCGAGCATCAAAGCCGCCGTCTCGATCGCATGCTCGATGACGGGAATCTGACTCTTGTAGACCTTGGAGTAGATCAGCTCCGACGGCTCCTCTTCCTTTCCCGTCAGTTCCTTCTCCACCTCGCACCTGAACACTTCCCTCGGCATAAAGCGGGCTTTGTGCACCCAGGGTGCACAATCGAAGTGCTGACCGTCCCGGCGCGCCAGCTTCGCTAGCTCCAGCCCTTCGTCAGGCCGGCCATCATCTCCATAACTCGTCTTTTCGTACCACCCAGTGTTCCCTCTGGTTGAGGACATCCCTTCTGGTCAGCATTTTGTTGAACGCGGGGCTTAGGCGGCCATCGGTGGCCGCATTGTTGACATCGCTTTTGATCACCGAACACCGTCACTATTAGACAGGGGGTTACTGCTTGGTAACACTTTACGACCATGGTATAATGACCACGATTAAGGAGCTTACGAAATGAAGAAAATGGCTGCAGGTTCTTTTAAGATCCATTGTCTTGCGGTCATGGATGAAGTTCAGGCGAAGCGCGAGACGGTTGTGATCACAAAACGTGGCAAACCAGTAGTGAAGCTTATCCCTGCTGAGAAAGACCTAGACGACATCTACAATTTTCTCGCTGGCAAGGGTGCTATTACAGGCGATGTCGTTTCCCCTGCGATTTCGCGTGAAGACTGGGGGGAACTCAGGTGATTCTCGTCGATACGCATGTTGTCGTCTGGCTGGCGCTGGACCAAACTCACCTCTCCAAGAACGCAAGAGCGGCCATCGACGATGCGCGTCGGAACGGGGACGGATTAGCCATCTCCGACATTACTCTCCTGGAGTTGGCCACGCTCTCGAGCAAAGGACGCATCCGGCTCGACATCAGCCTCGAATCTTTCCTGCGTGAGGTCGAGGCGCGCTTCATCATCCTACCGATCAGCGGCCGCGCCTGCGTGCGCGCGCTCGGACTTCCAGCAGGATATCCTAAGGATCCAGCGGATCGCATTATAGGAGCCACCGCGCTGGTCGAGGGACTTTCTCTGCTTACTGCGGACCGCGCGATCCGACGGTCACGGGCTCTTCACACCATTTGGTGAGAAAAACCGAAAGAGTCACTCGGCCATGACGTTAGGGCTTCGATTTGTTTTTGGTTACGCGGGTAGATGCCGAAGCCCACTGTTGCATGCTGCGGGAAAATTTTGCGATCCGATCCGCGACTTCCTGTGGGTAGTCAGCCGTTGCGCGCCAGAATTCTAGCGTCTCCGGGTCGGGCAATACCATCTGCAGCACCGGCGCACGAAAATCCAGCTCCAGCTGACGGGCGGAGTCTCCAGTTTTTACGGGGGCGCTCTCGGCGTGGGCATCACCGCTTGCGTCTGATTGGAGTACGCGGCTTTCCGCTTCCTTTTTACCCATGGCGGTCACCATATGGTCTTGCTCAGCGCGCCACAGTGTTGTCACACATCGTGCTGGCCACGCAATGTGGACCGAAACGCGGATTGGACCAGGCCGTTCATCGAACAAATCACCATGGTCGAAAGGCGAGGCAAGACGCTCGGTGGCGCTACTGCTCGAGAACAAGCGGCGAAATTTGCCGCTTCGATGGCTTAAAGCCACGATGCGCAGCTAAAGCCACCAACGCTGTTCGAGGCGATCGTCAAGAGCACGAACGCCAAAAGGAGAACTCGGAGCACCCGAAGGCGGCTTTGACGTGAACCGACCAAAGAGACGTCGGCTCAGTGCGTTCCTTTTCGCGACGCCTCGACTGCGCAGGGCGTAGCCTTTTTCATTTAAACTCCCTCCCTGGCGACCTCTCAAGGAATTCGCGCTTCGCCATCAAATCACAAGGGGACGTGATTGCGATCACATCTTCAATTTCCCCATCCAAGGTACCTTGGCATATTGTTTTCGAACGATCGTTCGAATTGTGGGTGAGGAGGCTTCTGATGACGACACCCCTGCCCGCGCAAAGCGCCTGCTCCGTCCCCGCCACGAGTGAGGGCCTGAGGTTGGTTGCCAAAGGCCAGTTCGACTGGGCCAAAGCGACTCTGGGAGAGCCTTCACCTGACGAAGTGATAATCCAGGTATTGGGCTGCGGTGTTTGCCACACTGACATTGGATTTGCTTACGAGGACATTCCCACCCGCCATGCGCTGCCGCTGATCCTGGGACATGAAATCGCCGGCCGTGTCGTTGCCACCGGGGCGCATGCCGGAAACTGGATCGGGCGCTCGGTCATTGTGCCTGCCGTAATTCCGTGTGGCGACTGCGACGCCTGCCGCAGCGGGCATCCGACCATCTGCCGCAAACAGTTCATGCCGGGCAATGATGCCGATGGAGGATTTGCGACCTACGTACGGGTGCCGGCACGTGGCCTGTGCCCGGTACCCGAAGACCTTCCCCAGGGACTCACCCTGGCGATGCTGTCGGTCGTCGCGGACGCGGTCACGACTCCGTATGAGGCAATTCGCCGTTCCGGTCTTAGCGCCAACGATGTCGCGGTGTTTGTCGGAGCCGGTGGGATCGGGGGGTTCGGAGTGCAAATTGCCGCTGCGCTTGGCGCCACAGTCGCGGCCATCGATGTTGACGCTTACCGGCTGGAACTTGCCTCGGCGCACGGTGCCGCACTGGCACTGAATGCCCGCGAGTGCGCAGATGTGAAGTCGGCCGTGCGGTCTTTTGCCAGGCAGAGCGGCCGGCGCGGGATTGGCCTGAAGATCTTCGAAACCAGCGGAACGGCCGCCGGCCAGCAGACTGCGTTCAGCCTGCTCGACCCGGGAGCTCACCTGGCGATCGTTGGGTATACCGCGCAGAAAGTTGAAGTGCGCCTGTCCAATTTAATGGCCTTCGATGCCACTGCTCGCGGAAATTGGGGATGCCCTCCCGATCAGTATCCAAACGCGCTGGCCATGGTGCTCGAAGGAAAAATTCATATTCAGCCTTTTGTCGAGATGCACTCACTTGAGGAGGCCCAGCAAGTTCTCGAGGCGGTCCATCATCACCAACTCCGCAGGCGAGCGGTGCTGGTGCCGCCGTCGCGGGGCGTGCAACAAGGAACAAAGCCATGAAAGATCACAACCTGGTCGAACAGTTTTCCCCCAGCGAAATCCTGGTGGAGCGCAGGCCCGTACGCGATCGCGACGGCACGAGCGTGAACGGGCTGCACAATGTGTGGATCACTCTGAACAATCCGCGCGAGCTGAACAGCTACACCACGACCTCGATCAAGGAAGTCATCCTCGCCTTGCACGAAGCCAGCAACGATCGCGCAGCAGTTGCTGTCGTACTCACTGGCGCGGGCTCGCAGGCCTTCTGCACGGGCGGCAACACGCGCGAGTATGCGGAGATTTATGCCGGGGCCCCAGGCGAGTACCGGCAATACATGCGCTTGTTCAACGATATGGTCAGCGCCGTCCTCGGTTGCGACAAACCGGTGATCTGCCGCGTGAATGGCATGCGCGTGGGCGGTGGGCAAGAGATTGGAATGGCCTGCGACTTTTCCGTGGCTAGCGACCTTGCCATGTTCGGCCAGGCCGGACCGAGGCACGGTTCAGCGCCCGACGGCGGCAGCACTGACTTCCTACCGCTCTTCGTGGGCATAGAACACGCCATGCTCAGCGCCACGCTATGCGAGCCGTGGAGCGCACACCGCTTCTATCGTCTTGGAGGGCTCACGCAGATCGTTCCGGCGCTCAAGGTTGACGGCGGATATGTGTCCAACCCACTGGTCGTTACCGATCGGGAGTACGACGAATTTGGCCGCCTGGTCTTCGGAGACTGGAAGACGGGAGAAGCCCGAGAGGCAGGGAAGGCTCTGATGTCCAAAGGCGCCATCGATCTTTCATTGCTGGATGAAGCGGTCGAGGGACTCTGCACGAAGCTTCTGCATACCATGCCTGATTGCCTGACTAAGACGGTCGAGAGCGTGAGGAAACACAAACTGGAACATTGGGACCGCAACCGCGAAACCAACCGCGCCTGGCTGGCGCTGAACATGATGACGGAAGCCAATGCCGGTTTTCGCGCTTTCCACTACGGCACCCGGCAGCAACGCGAGGTGGACTTCGTCCGATTGCGTCAGCGTCTGGCGGAAGGCGCGCGCTGGGGTGAGGAGTTGATCGCCGAAATTGCGCCCTGGGCAATTCCGGAAACGACAAAGGCAGGAAAATGAGCAGCCTGAAACTTTCCTTAGAACAGGATGGCCAAGTCGCCCGCGTCGCATTGGCTGCCCCCAAGGCCAACATCGTCGATCAGGCAATGATGGCAGCCTTGGCCGCGACCTTCGACGACCTGCGGAATCGGCCACAGCTCAAGGTGATGATTTTCACTGCGGAAGGCCCGCATTTCAGTTTTGGCGCCAGCGTACAGGAGCACCTGCCCGAGCATGTCAGGACCATGTTGCCGCAGTTCAGCCGGCTGCTTGGGCAAATGCTCGAACTGCCGGCGGTCACAGTTGCGGCGGTGCGCGGGCAGTGCCTGGGCGGAGGGTTTGAGCTGGCACTGGCTTGCGACTTCATCGTCGCGGAAGAAGGCGCCGCGTTCGCTTGTCCCGAAATCAAGCTGGCAGTTTTCCCGCCCGCGGCGGCTGTGCTGTTGCCGGCCCGGATTGGCGTGAGTCGCGCAGCGGAACTCGTGTTGACCGGAGCTGCATGGAACGCCGCCCAAGCTGTGGACGCAGGATTGACCGTGCGAACCGCCCCGCAAGGACAACTGGAAGCGACGGTCGAAACCTGGATCCGCGACCACTTTCTGGCCCGTTCGCCGGTCGCGCTGCGGTACGGCGTGCGCGCTGCCCGCCTCCCGCTGCGGCGGGCGCTGCAGGAGGACCTGCCGCAAGTTGAGCGCATGTACCTTGACGAACTCATGGCCGAGTCCGATGCCGTCGAGGGACTCCATGCCTTTATGGAAAAACGTGAGCCGCGTTGGGAGAAAAGCCGGGAGAAGGGAGAAATCGCGTGAATCCCGATCTCGAGCAGATCCTCAGCCGCGCGCAGGCCTTGTATGAAGACGTTGACTACAAGGCAGTCGGGGAATGGAAATCCTGCGCGCCCGGACGCAGAGCCATCGGGTACATGCCGATTTATGTTCCACGCGAACTGATTCATGCAGCGGGGATGTTGCCGGTAGGCATTTTCGGCGGGGGTGACCGGCTGGAAATCATCCGTGGTGACGCGTACTTCCAGAGCTACATCTGCCACATTCCCCGCAGCACGGTCGAACTGGCATTATCGGGGCGGCTCGATGTGCTCGACGGCATGTTGTTCCCTTCGATCTGCGATGTCATCCGCAACCTGAGCGGCATGTGGACGATGCTCTTTCCCGGACGTTACGTGCGCTATGTCGATCTTCCCCAGAACTACGACGCCCGCGTTGGAGGTGAATTCTGGCGGCGGGAGTTGACGGCGATCCGCGAAGACATGGAGCGGTTAGCGGGCGCACAAATTTCCGATCAGAATCTCCGCCACAGCATCAGGATTTATAACCAGAACCGCCGCGCGATCCGGGATCTCTACCAGGCACGCAGTGAATCGCCGTGGCTCTATCCCATTTCGCAGGTCTATGCCGTACTGCGCGCCGGTGCTGTGCTGCCGCCCGAGGAGCACACCACGATGGTGCGCCGTTACCTCGAGATGGCCTCGCAGGGATCGGCTGTTCCAGAGGATCGCAGCCGCGTTGTACTCACGGGCATGTTCTGTGAACAACCTCCGCTGGCGTTGCTCATTACTCTGGAACGCGCGGGCTGTTGGATCGTGGACGACGACCTGCTGCTGGGTTTGCGCTGGTTCACAGGCGAGGTACCCGAGGAGGGCGACGCGATCGAAACGCTGGCGCAGGCTTACCTGACGCAAAGCGTGGCAACGGCTTCCTGCTATGCGCCCGATGGGCAACGCGGCCGGTGGCTGGTCGATACCGTGCGGCGGAATCGCGCCGATGGCGTCATTTTTTGCGCTCCGAGTTTTTGCGATCCCGCGCTGTTGGAGCAACCTATGCTGGTCGCCGCTCTGGAGCGCGAACACATTCCCCACACCCAGTTCAAGTATTCCGAGGACACGGGACAATTTGCCGTCATCCGGGAACAGGCTGGCACCTTCTCGGATTCCATACGGCTGTGGAGCGAGGCATGAGGAGCGAGGCATGAGCGCAGATGCTGTGAAAGCATCGACCGTGCGGACCGTGCAAAAAGAGCAGAGCATGGTCCTGCAGAAGCAACTCATCGGCAGCTACTACGATTCTCTGGGACGGGCGCGCGCAGAGGGAAAGCGAGTCGTCTCCACGTTTGTTCCCGGTAATTTGACCGAACTGCTGCGGTCCTTCGATCTGCTGCCGATCTTGCCGGAGATCAACGCGCTGCAGTCCGGCATGCGCAAGCTTTCCGCCAACTACATTGCGGAAGCGGAGAAGCAAGGGCACAGCGAGGATGTCTGCACCTATGTGAAATGCGATATCGGCATGTTGAAGTCGGGCAACATTGGTCCCACCGGAGTAAAACTCCCCAATCCCGACCTGCTGCTGCTCTCCTACACGGGATGCTTCACGTTTCTCAAGTGGTTCGAACTCCTGCGTCAGGAGTATCAATGCCCTGTAGCCATGCTGCACGTGCCGTACCTGGCCAACGGACGCATTGAACCACACCATGTCGACTATGTGGTGCAGCAGTTGCGCACCGAGGTGATCCCGAAACTGGAGCAAGTCAGCGGCCGGCGCTACGACGAAGCTCGACTTGCCGAGATGCTGGCTCTTTCCGCCAAGGCAGAGGACGATTTCGTGTGGGTGTTGGAGAGCGCGAAAAACGAGCCCTCGCCGATTGATGCGTACTTCGGCGGCGTGTACTACATCGGCCCGATCTTCACCGCCTTCCGAGGCACGAGCGAGGGCGTCGAGTATTACCGCGTGCTGCGCGAAGAGATTGCGGACCGGATCAAGTTGGGACTTGGTCCGGTCACGCCCGAGGGCACGATGGAGCGCCAGCGCTATCGCCTGGTGGTGGAAGGCCCGCCCAACTGGACGAGCTTCCGCGAGTTCTGGAAGATGTTCTACGACGAAGGCGCTGTCATCGTCGCCAGCAGCTATACCAAAGTGGGTGGACTCTACGATCGCGGTTTCCGCCACGATCCCAACCGTCCACTCGAAAGCCTGGCGGAATACTGTCTGGGTTGCTACACCAACCTCGGGCTGCCGACGCGTGTCGATCTGCTGGAGCGCTACATCCGCGAATACCGCGCCGACGGCTTCATGATCAACAGCATCAAGAGTTGCAATTCGTTCAGTGTCGGCCAGTTGCTGATGCTGCGGCAACTAGAGCAGCGGACGGGCGTGCCCGGCGGATTCATCGAGAGCGATCTCGTGGACCCACGATATTTTTCGCCGGCCAACATCAAGAACCGCATTGAGAGCTACCTGCAGATGCTGGAACAAAAGCGAAGCGCAGTGGTGATGGCATGAGCGTGGTGGAGGTTCTGCTCGGTATCGATCTGGGCTCGACCACAACCAAGGCCGTCGCGCTCGATCGAACCGGCCGGATCATTGGCCGCGGCATAACCAACACCCGCAGCAACTATGAAGTCGCTTCCCGGATCGTTCGCGACGAAGCGCTCGTGCAATCGAGATTTGAACTGCTGCGGCATGCCATGGCAGCCGATCCGGAACTCTCAGGAATTGAAAGCAAGTTTATTGGATCGCTGGTGCGCAATTTCCGCCAGCGGCAACATCTGGAACAGTTGGAGTTCCTGGAGTCGGCGCTGCACCATGGTGCCGATGCGCCGCGATACGCGCCCAACCGGGAAGCGGTCAAGGAAACACTCAATCATATCTGCCAAGCGATGCGGTGGCGCGTCCCCAGCCATTTCAGCGAATTGGCGGTGCGGAAAAGCGATTTCTTCCGCGATCTGGCCGCAGCCGACTATATGCAGGTCGCGGAGCAGTTCAGCGGCTCGAGACACGCTTCCTTCGACGTTCTGTGTGGCCTGTTCGACGCTGCCATCCTGGAGGTCGAGAATGCGGCAGCTGACCGGGCATTTGAACGGCACGCCGGGCCGGCACTCGAGCAGATGCTGGCCACCGCACCGGCGGACATCCACGAACGAGAAGCGAGACTGCGTTCTGCCGTTGAGTCGGTGGGATCGCTCGAGCTCCGGGTGCTTGGAATGGTCGGTACCGGCTATGGCCGGCAGCGGCTTCCGTTCCCGAAAGAGCAGATCCGCAGCGAGATCCTCTGCCACGGCCTGGGTGCCCACGCCATGTTCGCTGGCACGCGCACAGTGCTCGACATTGGTGGCCAGGACACCAAGGCGATTCAGGTTGATGGCACCGGCATCGTCACGAGTTTCCAAATGAATGACCGGTGTGCGGCGGGATGTGGCCGCTACTTGGGCTATATCGCCGACGAAATGAACCTCGGCCTGCATGAACTCGGCAGGCTGGCACAGGAGAGCACTTGCAGCGTAAAGATCAACAGCACGTGCACGGTCTTTGCTGGAGCCGAGCTGCGGGATCGCCTGTCTCTGGGACAGAAGGTGCCGGACATCCTGGCGGGTCTGCACCGGGCGATCATGTTGCGGGCGATGTCGCTGCTGGCGCGTTCCGGAGGAATTTCCGACGAATTCACGTTTACCGGGGGAGTGGCCCGTAACCCCGCTGCGGTTTCCGCCCTGCAAGGCTTGGTCCAACAAAACTACGGCGTTCGAACCCTAAATATCTCTCCGGAGTCCATCTACACCGGGGCCCTTGGGGCGGCGTTATTCGCGAAGCGCGCTGCCGAAGGAGGGAATGCGGCATGATGGCTAAGTCCGAAGAGAGCATCCTGGCCGCGGGCGTCGATGTGGGCTCGAGTGCCGTCAAGTTTGCGCTGGTGCGGGATAGTGGAGACGGCGACGTGAGCGTGCTCGCTCTGCACAACGAGCGTATCCGCCGGCGCGAGCTGCGGAAGGTGATTCGGGAAGGCTATGAGGTGTCTCTGGAAGCGGCTGGAGTGCGCCAGAACGAGATCGCTTATACCGCGAGCACCGGTGAAGGCGAGTTAGTGGATTTTCGCCGTGGTCACTTCTACGGAATGACGACTCACGCTCGAGGAGCGGTATTCCTGATGCCCGGCACCGGCGCCGTGATCGACATCGGGGCTCTGCACGCGCGTGCCATGCGGATTGATGAGCGCAGCCGCGTATTGGCGTACCGTATGACCAGCCAGTGCGCCTCCGGTTCAGGACAGTTTCTCGAAAACGTTGCTCGTTACCTGGGCATCATGCTGGAGGACGTCGGACCTTTGTCTTGCGAAGCCAAGAATCCGGAATCGGTGAGCAGTATCTGCGCGGTGCTGGCGGAGACCGACGTGATCAACATGGTGAGCCGTGGCATTTCGCGCAGCGACATCCTGAAAGGAATTCACTTGTCGATGGCAGGGCGTTACACGAAGCTTCTGCGCTCGATCGGTGCGCGCGGCGACGTGGCGATCACCGGCGGACTGGCCGCTGATATTGGCCTGTGCCGTGCATTGGAAGAGAAGATCGCCGAAGAAAAGCTTGCCATGCGCGTGCGTACTCACTCCGACTCGATTTACGCTGGAGCGATCGGGGCGGCGCTTTGGGGCGCGTACCGCCATCGTGTTCTGGCGCGGCGCACGGAGGTCGTGGCGTGAATCGCACTTTCGTCGAACCTGCGGACGTGGCCGCTGCGGTCGCGTTTCTTTGCGGACGCGGGGCGCAGCAGATCAGTGGGCAGATTCTTCGCGTCGATGGGGGACAGTCGCTCGGCAGTGTTTGAGAGAGGGAGCCTTGTATGAGCACGAAACCTCTGGAAGAACCGGGAATCCTGGAAACGGACAGTATCTTGGTGCGCCTTATGAACGAGCGCGACCTGGAAGCGGTGGTTACGATTGACGCAGCCGCCAGCGGCCGGCGGCGTCCCCGCTATTTCGAACTCATGTTGGAACGGGCGGTGAAACAAGCGGCACTGCAAGTTTCGCTAGCCGCAGAAGTAGATGGGCGCGTCGTCGGATTCGCCATCGCATCGCTATACTATGGCGAATACGGCGTCAGCGAGCCCACTGCCTCGCTGGACGCCATTGGCGTGACCCCTGCAAACCGCAGACAGCAGGTAGGCAAAGCCCTACTGCGGCAGTTGAGGCTGAATCTGTCCGCTCTCCGGGTGACGACGCTGCGCACCGAAGTATCGTGGGATGATTTTGATCTTCTCGCTTTCTTCAAGAAGGAAGGATTCTCCCCTGCGCGCCGTCTCTGCATGGATTGTGCGCTCGACCCGACGCGCTTCGAGTGACGCGTAAGTAAGGAGGATCGTATGTCAGAAGCGACTGATGGATCTGTACGTTGTCCCCGCTGCGGTCACATGGGCGGCACTGTGGACAAGTTCTGCGCCGAGTGCGGACGCTTTCTCCGCGACGCTTCGATTGACCAGCGGCTTCTTCTGGCCCTGGTGCATGAACGCGAGGGACGGGGGCGGGAGGCGCGGCAGGAACTCGAGCACTTGCTCGACGCCGAGCCCGATCACGTCCTGGGCAACCACCAGCTCGGAAACCTTCTATTCCACGAAGGTCTGCTGGACCTGGCCATTGAACACTATCGCCGCGCGGTGACGTCCTCGGCGACATTTGTGTTGGCCCACTACGACCTCGGCGTCGCCTACTACCACCGCGGCAACATGCTCGAAGCGGCCGCGGCCTTCCGCCGCTGTCTCGACATTAATCCCAACTACAACGCCGCCCACTACCGGCTGGCGCTGGCGCTGTTTCACCAGGGACAGCTCGCCCAGGCCCGCGAGCATTTTGAGCTTTCCTCAACCCTCACGCCTGATTACGTAATGGCCCACTATCATCTAGGGGTGATTCACGAGCGCGAGGGCGCGACCGAGATCGCTCGCCGGGAATTCGAACAGAGCCTTGAAGAGGGAGTTCACGAACTCAGCAGTTTGTACCACCTTGCGATGATCCGTCGTGCGCAGGGTGATAATGCCGGAGCACACGAGCTTCTCCGACGAGCGGGTGAGTTTGGCAAGTTGCGCCCGGCGGCATCCGAAGCTCGCAGGTAACGAGAGAATGTGGCATGGGAATCTCGGTGGAAAACGGCCTCATCTTCGACTGGGCCCGCGCGGGCCCACGCACTACTAGCTGGCCGGCACACGTCATGCTCGACGATGAGACGCTGCGCGACGGTCTTCAGAGCCCCTCCGTTACCGATCCGCCAGCGGCGGTGAAAGTCGAGATTCTCCATCTCATGGAAAATCTTGGAATTGAAACCGCTGACGTCGGGCTGCCCGGAGCGGGTGCGCGCCAGCGCGAAGCTGTACTCGCACTCTGCCGCGAGATCTCCAGCCAGCGGATGCACATACGCCCCAACTGTGCCGCCCGCACCATGATGGTGGACATTCGTCCCATTGCGGAGGTCTCGCAACTAACGGGAGTACCGATTGAGGCTGCTTTGTTTATCGGCAGCAGTCCCATCCGCCAGTATGCGGAAGAATGGACGCTCGATCAAATCCTGCGCCATACTCGGGAAGCGATCCACTTTGCCGTAAGGGAAGGCCTCGACGTGATGTACGTGACTGAGGATACCGTCCGGTCTTCGCCTGAGCACCTGCGTATCTTGTTCGCCGAAGCGATCGAGGCTGGTGCCAAGCGTCTATGTCTCTGCGACACCTGTGGTGCAGCGACTCCGGAGGCGGTCTGGAACCTGGTGTCCTGGGTTAAGAAGTTCCTGGTGGAAACTGGGGCCGACCTCGGTGTCGACTGGCACGGCCACCGCGATCGTGGCCTCGATTTGGCGAACACGCTGGCCGCCATTGAGGCGGGGGCATCACGCGTGCACGGCACCGCGCTCGGAATCGGCGAGCGCGTGGGAAACACGCCGATGGAACAGTTGCTGGTGAACCTCAACCTGCTCGGCATAAGGCACGACGATCTCAGTTCTCTGCAGAGGTATGTAGACTCGGTTTCGGCCGCGACCTCTGTTCCGGTTCCAGTGAATGCTCCGGTGATCGGACGCGATGCCTTCCGCACCGCCACCGGTGTCCACGCGGCGGCCATCATTAAGGCCCAGAAGAAGGGCGATCGCTGGCTTACCGACTTCGTTTATTCAGGAGTCCCGGCAAGCTTGATCGGACGAAATCAGGAAATCGAGATCGGGCCCATGTCGGGGAGTTCGAACGTTATCTTCTATCTATCGCAGCGGGGAATCGCGGCGAGCCGTGAACTCATACAGGCCGTCCTGCTGGCTGCCAAGGAATCCAACCGCATTCTGCAGGAACCGGAAATCCTGGGCATAGTGCAGCGTTTTGAAAATGTAACTTCATAGGATAATTGTTGACTGGGGACGTCGTGAATAATCCAAGCCCGGCCCAACAACTGGAAACCGAATCTCGGTGAAAAAAGAACTCATAGAACTGCGCGTCAACGGCCTTACCCACGAGCTCGCCATCGAGCCGAACGCGCTGCTGCTCGACGTGTTGCGTCGCGATCTCGGTCTCACCGGCTCGAAGCGCGGCTGCGACGACTCCTCCTGCGGGGCCTGTACGGTGCTCGTGGACGGTACGCCAATGCTCGCCTGTACGCTGCTCGCCTTCAGTTGCGAGGGGCAGGAGATCACGACCGTCGAAGGCATCAGTGAGCACGGCAGCCTGGCCGCCATCCAGAAGGCTTACGGAGACTGGGGCGGCGCGCAATGCGGATACTGCACACCGGGCTTCATGATCACTGTAAAGCATTTGCTGACGGTGAATGCGGATCCCACGGACGATGAAATCCGCAGCGCGTTGAGCGGCAATCTCTGCCGCTGCACCGGCTACACGCAGATGTACGCGGCGATCAAGGCGGCGATTGAAGCGGAGAAGAAGGGGATGGCAGCGGTGAAATGATGGTCCCTCAGAACTCATGACCAACGACTACTCCATCATCGGCAAATCCGTCGCCATGATCGACGCCGCCGGGAAAACGACCGGCAGCGGCAAGTACGCTGACGACCTCTCCCTTCCCGGCATGCTCTATGGAAAGATTCTGCATTCGCCGCATCCACATGCTCGCATCAAGAGCATTGACACCAGCCGGGCCGAGCGGCTCGACGGTGTGATTGCGGTGGTCACGGGCAAGGACGCTCCCAACCCATTCGGCATCCTTCCCGTCGGCCATGACGAGCACGCGCTGGCGCTCGACAAGGTTCGCTACGTCGGCGACAACGTGGCCTGCGTGGCTGCGGTCTCCGAAGCCATCGCCGAGAAGGCGCTCGAATTGATTGCTGTCGATTATGAGCTTCTGCCCGCCTACTTCAACCCTGAAGAGTCGATGAAGGCCGAGACGAATCTTATCCACGACAACAAACCGAACAACACGGAGAAAGACTACCACCACGTCTTCGGCGATCCCGACAAGGCCTTTGCTGAAGCCGACTGCATCGTCGAAGGCCGATTCCTCGCCAATGAGGTTACTCATGCGGCCATGGAGCCGCACTGCACGCTGGCATCGTTCGAGCTCGATCCGCACACCGGCACGCGTGGCCGCCTGACGGTCTGGTCTTCCACTCAAGTTCCCTATTACCTGCAACACAAGCTGTCGCTGGTGCTCGAGATGCCGATGTCGCAGATCCGCGTGATCAAGCCGCTGGTGGGCGGTGGGTTTGGCGGAAAAAGCGAAGTGATTCCAATCGAAATTATTGCCGGCATCGCCGCTCGCGCGGCGCAAAAGCCGGTGAAGATCACTTACACTCGCGAGGAAGTTTTCTGGGCACACCGCGGGCGCCCGCGCACCATTGTGGATTTGGAAACCGCCGTGAAAAACGACGGCAGCATCACCGCCGTGAAGGCGCGCGTGGTGCAGGACGGTGGCGCCTACTGCTCCTACGGCGTGGTCACCATTCTTTATTCGGGCGCGCTGCTGGGCGCGCTCTACGATATTCCCAACATCCAGTACGACGGCTATCGCGTGCTCACCAACAAGCCGGCCTGCGGCGCCATGCGCGGACACGGCACGGTCAACGTCCGCTTCGCCTTCGAATCGCAGCTCGACGAAATTGCGGCCCAGCTCAAGATGGACCCCGCCGAGATCCGCCGCCGCAATTTGCTTAAACCTCCCTGCATCACGATCAACGGTCTGCGCGTGCAGAGCTACGGGCTCCCGGAATGCATTGACCAGGTAGTGACGCGCTCACGCTGGGATGAACGCAAGGGAAAACTGCCCAGAGGCCGGGGCCTCGGCATTGCTTGCAGCCACTATGTGAGCGGAGCGGCCAACTCGATTATCCGTTCCGACATGCCGCACTCCACGGTGAACATCAAAATTGACCGCGACGGCGGTGTCGTCATCTACACCGGCGCGTCGGACATCGGCCAGGGGTCCGACACCATGGTCGCGCAAGTGGCCGCGGAAACGCTGGGCTGCACGCTCTCCCGCGTGAAGGTGGTCGCCGCCGACACCGACCTCACGCCGATTGACATCGGCTCCTACTCCAGCCGTGTCACGTTCATGAATGGCAACGCAACGTTGCGCGCTGCCCAGGAAGTCAAGAAGCAGATCGCCGCCGCCGCAGCTAGGAAGATGAACTGCGCGGTCGAGGACCTCGTCTTCCGCAATGACCGCGTGGAGCGGTGCAGCGGAGCTCCGCTCCGCCTGGACGGGTCAGAGACCCGTCCCCACACAACCCCAACCGTCTCTGGCCGCGTCGAAGGCCAGATCCTCCGTGGCTCGCTTCAGCAAAAACGCAAGGACGAAGGCCCGAAAGATTCGCTTACGTTCGAGGAAGCGGTGGTCGCTGCCATCGACTTCCACGGCGCACTCAGCGGCACCGGCTCGTATGCGCCTCCGCCGGAAGCCCGCGGTGGAAAGCACAAAGGCGGGGGTGTTGGACCCTCGCCAGCCTACTCGTACTCGGCACAAGTCGCGGACGTCAGCGTGGACGAAGACACCGGCGAAGTCACGGTCCACAAAGTCTGGGCGGCGCACGATTGCGGGCGCGCTCTCAATCCGGTCTCGGTCGAGGGCCAGGTGATCGGCTCGGTGTGGATGGGGATGGGCCAGGCGCTCACCGAAGAGATGATCTGGAAAGACGGGCTCCTCATGAACCCCGGTCTGCTCGAATACCGCAGCCCGTCATCGGTCGAATCGCCGGAGGTCGAAGCGATCATCGTCGAAAGCATCGATCCGGAAGGTCCGTTCGGCGCGAAGGAGGCCAGCGAAGGCTCGCTCGCAGCCATCATCCCCGCGATTGCAAATGCGATCTACGATGCGGTCGGTATCCGTCTTCACGAGTCGCCATTCACTCCGGAACGCGTACTGGCCGCGCTGCGCGCGAAGAGGAACGCCAAGCCGCTGAACCTGACCGAAGGCGTGGACCCCACCGCCCCGGCAAGATTTCGTGAACATGGGGGAGAGTTGTGTTTCAAGGGCAAAGGCCCCAAGCGGCATGAATTCGATCCCGCGCGTCAGCGGACGCAGCCGGGAGGTGCGGATTGAGCCTCCCCGAGTTCAAACTCCTGCGCCCGCGCACCACCGCGGAAGCGATCGCACTGCTGGCACAACACGCTGGGAACATCCGCATCCTGGCCGGCGGCACCGACCTGGTGCCCTCGATGCAGCAAAAGCTGTTCGAGCCGCAATACGTGCTCGATATCCGCCGCATCGCGGAACTGAAAGGCATTCGCCCGCAACCCGACGGCGCTGTCGACATCGGCGCCCTTACTGCACTCACCGACATCGAGTACTCCGATCTTTTGCGTCAGCATTTTCCCGTGCTTCCCGACGCCGCAAAGACAGTAGCTTCCCCCCTGCTGCGTAACATGGGCACAATCGGAGGGAACATCTGTCTCGACACGCGCTGCCTCTGGTACAACCAGTCGTTGCAGTGGCGAAAATCCTGCGGCTTCTGCATCAAGAAAGATGGCGATCTCTGCCACGTCGCACCGGGCGGCACGAAGTGCTGGGCGGTTTTCTCGGGCGACACTCCGGCGGCGCTCCTCTGTCTGGACGCGGAAATTGAGATTGCCAGCGCTGCGGGGATTCGCCGCGTCAAACTCGCCGAGCTCTACAGCGGGCTCGGCGACAACTATCGGAAGCTGGCGGCCAACGAACTGCTCACTCGCGTCCTCCTGCCTTCGTCTTCGGCCGGCTATCGCGGCGCCTACCGCAAGCTGCGCGTCCGCGGCTCGATTGACTACCCGCTCGCCGGAGTCGCCGTGGTTCTGAAACGGTCCGACGGACACATCGAAGATGCCCGCATCGCACTGACCGCCGTAAATCCCGCGCCCGTGCTGGTGAAAGGCGCCACCGAACTCCTGGCCGGGAGGCGCATGACCGAAGAGTGGGCTGAAGCCGCTGGTGTTCTCGCAGCCCAGACCGCGAAACCGTTGACCACCTCGGCCCTGACCGCTGAGTATCGTCGCGAGATGATCCGTGTGTTTACGAAACGAGCCGTTTTCTCACTGGGTGCTGAAACCTGATTGCTGGCCACTGCTTTTCTCCCCCAAGCAACAGCTATTCGAGTTTTATGCCGATTGAGAGAAGCCGCCAGGCGAGCCGCATCGGTCCAAACGCTATCTGTTAAGTGCCGTGCGCAGTTTAAAGCGCTGGAGCTTTCCCGTGGCCGTCTTGGGAAATTCAGGGAAAAATTCCACCGCGTGAGGACGCTTGAAGACAGGCAAGCGGCTGATCACAAAATCCTGTAGTTCGCGGGCGAGCTCAGGTGTGCCAGAAACTCCATCTTGCAACACGATGCATGCAACCGGTTTGATTAGCCCGTTCTGGTCTGCCCGGGCGATGACCGCGGCTTCTTGCACCGCGGGATGCTCGATCAAGACGCTTTCTATCTCGATTGGACTGACCCACACGCCGCTGACTTTGAGCATGTCATCGGACCGTCCGGCGTACCAGAAATATCCGTCCTCATCCTGGTAATACTTGTCGCCGGTTCGGATCCAATGCCCTTCAATCGTGTCTTTACTCTTTTCGTGCTGGTTCCAGTAACAGGCACAAACAGAGTCAGCTCTCACCAGTAGATTGCCGGTCTCCCCTTGCGCCACCGTACGGTTATCGTCGTCCACGATTCGGGCTTCGAATCCGGGGATTATCGTGCCGCTGGAGCCAGGGCGCACAGCTCCCGGACGATTGGAGATCATCATGTGCAGCGCTTCGGTTGAGCCGATCGCGTCCAGAATTTCGACTCCGAAGCGTTCTTTGAAACGATGAAATACCGTTGCCGGCAACGCTTCTCCGGCGGAAATCGCATGGCGCACGGAGGAGAGATCGAATTCTCGCCCGTCCGGCGGGGGATTTGAGAGAAGCTTGGCGTAGTTCGATGGAACTGAAAAAAAAAGGGTCGGGCGGTAACGTTCGATGACTTCGAAGACGTTCTGCGGTTTCGGTGGACCGGGCAGCAAGACGCTGGTGGCGCCTACGGCCAGTGGGAAGTAGAGTCCGTTCCCCAGCCCGTAGGCAAAGAAAAGTTTGGCGACGCTGAAGCAGCGATCATTCTCCGAGATATTCAGGATCCCCTTGGCATAGCGCTCTGTGCTCACCACCATGTCATGCTGAAGATGAACGCAAGCCTTAGGCTGACCCGTGCTGCCGGAGGAGTAGAGCCAGAAGGCGGCATCGTCTTTGCTGGTCGGCTCCGCATCAAGGGTGGAAAAGCTCTCCTGGGTTAGTTCCTCGAAGGGGACCACGCCCGCCAGCGGCCCAGCGCCGACCACAATGATGGTCTCGAGGTAGCGCAACCGATGCTTGGGAATGGCCTGGACAAAAGAGAGCAATGACTGACTGACGATGGCCACGCGCGCTCGCGAGTTGTTCAGCAAGTACGCATAGTCGGCGGGTTTCAGCAGAGTATTGACAGGTACCGGGATCGCTCCGATCTTGATCGCACCGAAAAAGCTGACGGCAAACTCTGGCGTATCAAGGAGCAGCAAGAAAACGCGGTCTTCGATGCGCACACCAAGACTTCTGAGTCCATTGCCCAACTGGTTCACGCGCTCAAAAAGTTGGCGATAGGTGACCTGAATATCCCCGCACTCAATTGCCACCCTCGCGCCGCGGCCCTCTGGAATATGGCGGTCTATGAAGTACGCGGCGGCATTGAATTCGTCCGGAAGTACTATCGGATGAGCCGAGGTCATGGCAAAGTCAGATTCTTGAGCCAAAGACAATCTATACAGGTTCTCCGCGAGGTTAGCGCTTCGATTTGTTTTTGGTTACGCGGGTAGACGCCGAAGCCCACTGTTGCATGCTGCGGGAAAATTTTGCGATTCGATCCGCGACTTCTTGTGGATAGTCAGCCGTTGCGCGCCAGAATTCTAGCGTCTCCTGGTCGGGAAAAACCATCTGCAGCACCGGCGCGCGGAAATCCAGCTCCAGTTGACGAGCGGAGTCTCCAGTTTGGACGGGCGCGCTCACGATGTGGGCATCACCGCTTGCGTCTGATTGGAGTATGCGGCTTTCCGCTTCCTTTTTACCCATGGCGGTCACCATATAGTAGCAGGTCTTGCTCAGCGCGCCACAGTGTTGTCACACATCGTGCTGGCCACGCAATGTGGACCGAAACGCGGCATGGACCAGGCCGTTCATCGAACAAATCACCATGGTCGAAAGGCGAGGCAAGACGCTCGGTGGCGCTACTGCTCGAGAACAAGCGGCGAAATTTGCCGCTTCGATGGCTTAAAGGGGAGCGAGAGTAGGAGCGATGAGCCCGACGAAGCCGAGGAGGCCACCAATGGGTTCCGGAAGAGCGACCACGCCAATCCGGAGATGGACGTCGTCGCGAGGCCGGTTTTTTTGCAGCCAGACTCTTCCGCCGCCTGATGCATAGCGCTGAGTTCTATATGCTACAATACTTACAATACTTACATTTCGGAGAATGTTATGAGATCAATCCATTCGATGGTCATCAGCATGCGCCTGCCGGCGGAGAGCGGAAAGCGTCTCAAACGTATGGCAAATCGGCATGGATGGACCCCCAGCGACACCAGTGCGCGCCTGGTGGAAGAAGGCTTGCGCCGGTCGGAATTCGGATTTATCGACTTTCGAGATTCGCCGGCGGGCCGACAAGCCTGCCTGCAAGGGAGCACGCTCGCCGTATGGGAAGTCATGCTACTCGTCCATAGCTATAAGAAAGATGTGTCGGCCGTGGCGCGACACCTCAAGTGGCCAGAAGTGAAAGTCCAGGCAGCCGTCAATTATGCGCGGGCGTTTCCCGACGAGATCAATGCGGCAATGGCTGACAATGAGGCGATGGATTTTGAAGCGCTGAAGCGCATGTTGCCTCAGACCGCGGAATTCGTTCCCAAGAGAGCGGCGAAAAACTGAAATGCTTAAGCTTCTTCTCGATGAGCACATTTCGCCAGACGTAGCGAATGGTCTGCGTCGCCGCAATCGCGCGATAGAAGTTCGCTATATGCTGGAATGGGAAAATGGACATTTCCTGGGACAGCACGACCCCTCTTGTTTGCGAGAGGCCGCCACCCAGGGGTTAACGCTTGTTACTTATGACAGGAGGACGATTCCTCCCCTGCTCAAGACCTGGGCGGAGGAAGAACGAACGCACAGCGGCGTGATTTTTGTGGACGAAAAAACAATATCGCCCGCGGATATCGGGAGTTTGGTCTGGGCCTTAACCGGACTGGCAAGAGAAACTGGGAATTGGGACTGGACTAATAGAATCTATTTTCTTCGGCGCTGAAGCCAATCGCCTCGATAAGATCGTGAAGCCAAACTTACGACACTGGCAAAACATGGGCCTGTTCTTCGCCGGCCGTTCTCGTTGATGGCGACCTTCTCGCGAAGCGTCCTTGTGAGTACCGTCGCCACATTCAGACTGCCTTTGGGACGTCCCCGCGGATTTCCCGAAGCGCCCTTTCTGAAGCGGGTCGCCTCGGGTGGCGAGCGATAACCAACCTGGTTTGGGACGGGTTCGGGATTGTCGTGAACGGCGGGTGGTTTCAGGCCCCCCTCCCGATCGCGTTGACTGGACTGTTTCCGCAAACGAATCACCAACGTAGCTGCAATCGCGATTATGCCGAGTGCCCTGGAAAAAAAGGAAGCACACAGAAGTACATGTTCGTCCCTCTTGGTTCGGTGGATAGGGACCAGCAGTCCTGGTCGGTCGGGCTTTTATGGCATTTCTTCTTTTTTTTCGTGTCGATCCAGGAACACTTCCCTGATAAATCCCTGATCCGATCTAACGGGATAGCCAGGAATCGCGGAATAAACCCGCTTGGAACGCGATGCTGGCCATTAATTCGGCTCGGAGACGAGTCGCAAATTCCCTGTATTATTCCCTGTTAAACGGGAATTCCGCATCCCGAATCTGCTGGTTCGGGTGCGGACGACTCGCCCCTAACGAAAACAACTGGCTGATCAATCCCGCGCATTCCGACTACAAGAGGATCGTCGTGCGAGAAGTGGAGCCGCTCAACTATGATCCGCGTATGTTCCGGAAACAGCGCAGCCACCGCCGGCGCTAATTATCGAGAGTGTTGGCTGACCTGCATCCCCATGCGCAGTTCGGTTTTTCATCGATCGGTCGCCTTCTGCATGTTGTATTCTCGGATATGAATCCAGTTGTGCCCCGCCGAATCGCAAACCCTCGGCAATCAAGGTGACAATGCGCTGTCAAACAGGAACTTCAAGAACCACTAACGACGGGAAGTGTCCGCCCGCGGACGGCCTCAGCCGCGTAAGGCAGTCCTTCGCGAGCATCCCCGAGCTCAAGGTCGGGATAAACACTCAGGATTTCCGTTTCCGCCATGGCCTTCGCCTACCATACCGTTCGTGGATTTCTGAGCCCCGTCAATAATAAGGAGAACCGTTGATATCAATTTGCAAGTTTTCTGGGCTGCGAATCACCTTTTGGCTTTGGCTCCTGATTCTCGTCGTTTCCCCCCTGGCCAGCCGTGGCGAAACGCAGTCATCTTCCTCCTCCCGGGACGGGCAGCGGCACCTGTCTGCAAAAGCTGCGGAAGCCGAGGATCGCACCATTCCCGCAATCCTAGTGAGCGACATCCACTTCGATCCCTTTCACGACCCCGCCAGAACCCAGCAACTTGTTGATGCTCCGGTGAGCCAGTGGATTTCAATCCTCACGGCTCCGCCTTCGCCCAATCAGCAACAGGCCTTTGCCGCGCTGCAGCAGAGTTGCCATGGGCGCGGTGTCGACACGCCTTACACCCTGCTGCAATCCAGCATGCAGGCTATGTGGACCCGGCAACCCGATGCAAAATTCATAACGGTGAGCGGAGACCTGATCGCCCACTCCTTTTCCTGCAGGTACGCAACTCTTCTTCCCGGATCGACGCAGAGCGACTATCAGGCCTTCGTGCTGAAGACCTTAGACTTTGTGATAGGCGAGCTCCGCGCTTCCTTTTCGGGCGTTCCTGTCTACGTGGCCCTGGGCAATAACGACACCGGGTGCGGCGACTACCGACTTGATGCTGGAAGTGACTTTCTGGTCCGGGCCGGGAGGATCGTAGCGGCGGGTCTGCCTCTGCCCCAGCAGCAACAAGCGCTCAAGGAGTTTGCGAAGGGCGGCTACTTCAGCGTCGCGATGGAAGCGCCCATGCATGACACGCGCCTCATCGTCCTCAATGACCTTTTTCTGTCTCCCAAATATGCCACCTGTGCGGGCGGACCCGACCCCGCAGCTGCCATTACGGAAATGGCGTGGCTACAGGAACAGCTGGCACAAGCGCGGCGATTGGGTCAAAGGGTCTGGGTCATGGGTCACATCCCGCTCGGCGTTGATCTCTACTCGACAGCTGCAAAGATGAAGGACATTTGCGGGAACGGGGTGCCTGAAATGTTTCTATCCTCGGACAAGCTGGCCGATTTGCTGATCGAGTATGCCGACGTAATCCGACTTGGGATCTTCGCTCACACCCACATGGATGAAATGCGACTCTTGGAGGCTCAAGGTGGCGCGTCACACGCATCATTGGAACACAGTGTCGCGATCAAAGTAGTTCCCTCCATCTCGCCCGTTGATGGCAACAACCCGTCATTCACCGCTGCCCGTGTCAATCCATTCTCCGCAGTGCTGCAGGATTACGAGGTGATTGCAGCCTCAAACCAGACCGGCATCGACACCACCTGGTCCAGAGAGTACGACTATGCTCAGACCTACCACGAAACACAATTCTCGCCCTCGGCGGTGAAGGAACTTATCGCGGAATTCGAGAACGATCGCGGCGCAAAGGCGAACGCAAGTGAGAAATACATTCGCAATTATTACGCAGGCGACCGCTCTCCCGAACTCAAACCGTTCTGGTCGCAGTACATTTGTGTGTTGGGAAATCACACAGCCAAGGCATTTGCCGCCTGCGTATGCTCCGCTGGCAAGTAAGGACGTGGCTCGTCCTGAATTCTCGCCGGTTGAAAAGCTCAACTAGGCCACTCTGACACCGAGAGAGGTTTGCCGCCGGGATTTTACGCCGCCTGATGCGCGGGAGATTGCGCTGAGTCCCATATGCTCATTGACTGGGGTTCGACCTTCCGCAACCGCACACCACTCGCAGGTGGCCACGACCAAGAAGAACATATTTGATCTATCAAGTGTTGCCTAGAGTACTGGCAACAGTGGAGAACGCGTTGTTGGCGTTCCCCCCAATCAGACGCACAGTGCCGATCACCAACACTAGGATAACCGCGAGCATGACTGCATATTCAGCGATATCTTGCCCTTGATCGTCCGTGCAAATGTTGCGAAGAAACTGCATTAGAACCTCCGAGCTCACGAACAGATTTCCGGAGAACTTGTGTAGAAAAATAATGCTGCCCCGGACAGCGATTGTCAATTGCAACCGGAGCGGCTTTTCCACCGTTTTTCCACCCGTTTTACCACAACACTCGCGAATCAGACGGCACGAATTGATGACGACTTGACGTTAGTCGCTCTTTTGTTATAGTTAATCTCACATTTTACGGACGTCGCGGTTGGGGACGTTCCAGTAATCGATGAGGAGGAAGAGAGCTTGCCAAGTGCGCTTGCGACACGGAGTGGGGCAGCAGAGGCAGCGGGAGAACAGATCGAGGTCGGGCTTCGGGAGCGGAAGAAGGCGCGTTTGCGGCAGCAGATTATCGATACTTCGATCAAGTTGTTTCGGAAGCACGGATACGAGAACACCAGAATCGATGACATCGTGCAAGTGCTCGAAATCAGCCAGCCCACCTTTTTCCGGTATTTTCCCTGTAAGGATGCGGTTCTGCGCGAGGTGGGAGAACGCGGGTTTGCCTGTATCTGCGAGAGGCTGCGTTCGGAGCTTTCGAGCAAGGCGGGGACGGGCGAGCGTTTGCGGCGGCTGTACGTAAGCCTGGCGCGGGAGGTGGAATCCGACCGGCAACTGTGGCAAGCGGTGGTGCTGTCGGGCGCCATGGATCCAGTGCGATCGGCGGAACTGCGGGGGCACGAGGAGGCTGCCGCCAGTCTGCTGCGGGAAATTCTGACGCAGGGGCAAAAGCGAGGCGAAGTGACGCACGCGTTTCCGGTCGTGCATCTGGCGGAGTTCATGGAAGGGCTCTACAACACGGTGGTGCGGCAATGGGCGGTGGATCTGACCGGGCCGCACAAACTCACCGACCGGATGCGGAGCGCGGTCGAGTTTTTCTTGCGCGGCATTCGGTCGTAGGGTTTTCCGGGATTGCGCCAGCACTTCTCTGTTGGTGGGGCATGCCCGTTGGAGAGGAGAACACGATGAAGGCTGCCGTTCTGCACGCCTTCAAGACACCGTTGTCGCTGGAGGAGGTGGCCCGGCCGGAAGCTGGCGCGGACGACGTCCTGATCGAGGTAGAGGTTTGTGGGGTGTGTCATTCCGATCTGCACGTGGCCGACGGCGATTGGACGCAATTGGCCGGCATCGTGAAGAAACCGCTGATCCTCGGACACGAGATCGTAGGCCGGGTGGTGGAGCGGGGCGCGGCGGTCCAGAGTGTTGCGGTGGGAGAACGGGTTGGAGTGCCGTGGGTGCAGTGGACATGCGGGCAATGTGAGTTTTGCCGCGAAGGCAACGAGAATGTGTGCCCGAAGCAGCGCATCACTGGCGTCATGGTGGATGGCGGATATGCGGAATACGCGAAGGCTCCCGCCAGCCACGTGGTCAAGATCCCCGACACGCTTTCCTCGGAACAGGCGGCGCCGCTGCTTTGCGCGGGAGTCACGGTGCATCGCGCCCTCAAGCAGGCCAAGATTCGCGCAGGACAAGGACAAGGACAACGACAGCGGCTGGCGGTTTTCGGCGTAGGCGGACTGGGCCACATTGCCGTCCAGATTGGCCGGGCCGCGGGAGCGGAAGTGACCGCGATCGATATTTCGGAGGAAAAACTTGCGCTGGCGAAGTCGCTGGGCGCCACTCGAACATTGAACGCCGTAACGAGCAAGGTAGTTAAGGAAATACGGAGCTCCGGCGGGGTGCACGTTGCCCTGGTCACCTCGGCGTCCAAGTCCGCATACGACATGGCGTTCCCTTGTGTGCGACCGACGGGAACGCTACTGGTGGTGGGATTGCCCGCACAGGATATCGCGTTTCCGGCAATTTTTATGGCGGCTGGCGAGATTCAGATCAAGGCTTCCTCCGTGGGCACGCGAGAAGATCTGCGTGAGGTTCTGGCGATGGGGGCAGCCGGAAAGGTCCATTGCCAGGTGAGCACGCGGCCGCTCGCCGAGGTTCAGGAGGTTCTGGGGCAACTGAGCCGCGGCGAGATCTCGGGGCGGGTGGCGCTCCGCCTCCAGCAGTAGTTCGGGCGCGATTGCGCGTGACGCCTGGGGGCCTCGGTTTGAAAATCGCGCCCACGGGATTGACATTAGCGACTATAATATGATATTAACTATCACTTTTGCGAGGCTCAGCCCCGCGGAGAGGCCGCTCCCGGAGTGAACGTCAAACAACTGTTCGATCTGACCGGACGCGTGGCCATTGTTTCGGGTGGCTCGATGGGGCTGGGTCTGCAGATGTCCGAGGGTCTGGCCGAGATGGGGGCGAACCTGGTGCTCTGCGCCCGCAAAAAGGAACGCTGCGAGGCAGCGGCGGAAGCGTTGCGCAGCCTGCGCGTGCAGACACTGGCTTTGGCATGCGATGTCAAGGACAAGGCGACGATTCAGCAGGTCGTGGAGGAGACGCTCGCAAAGTTTGGCCGGATCGACATTCTGGTCAACAACGCCGGCGTGTCGTGGGGAGATCCAGTGGAAGAAATGACGCTGGAGCAGTGGGACAAAGTTATTTCCACCAACTTGACCGGCACGTTCCTGTTTTGTCAGGCGGTGGGCAAGGCCATGGTTGCGCAGGGGTCGGGCAAGATCATCAACATCGCATCGGTGGCAGGGTTGGGCGGAGCGTCGGCGGAACTGCAGGCGATCGGCTACCACGCCAGCAAAGGCGGTGTGATTGCGTTCACCAGGGATCTGGCGTGCAAGTGGGCGCCGCACAACATCCAGGTGAATGCCATCGCCCCAGGATGGTTCCCGACGCATATGTCGGAGTGGATCATCGAGCACCGTAAAGATTCCCTGCTGGCGAAGATACCGCTGGGCCGCTTTGGCGGCGATCACGATCTGAAAGG
>JBEKWX010000014.1:0-24686 GCA_049512675.1 Terriglobales bacterium
AAGTTCCGCGGCACATTGATGACAAACTCATCGGAGCACTTGGAATCCCGCCGGCTCAACTCCGCCACGATCCACGCCGTGTCTCCCTTTACAGAGGTGTTGATCTTGTAAGACTCAAATTCGTGACGCGCCTTCTCTTCTGAAGATGTATAGGCCTTCCGATGAATGACGTATGTGACCCCCGCCTGCGATCCACCCTGAACCTTGACCGACCCCGCGGCCAGTTTCACCCGCAGATTCCTCGCCGCACCCAGGTCTCCAGTCATTTCCTGGACCCAGTTGCTGCCTTCGCGATAAACCCGAGCTTCCTGGCAGAGAGCCAGAGATTGCAGCGCCAACAGCAGCACTCCGACGCTGACGAATTTTATTGCGTGCTTCAATGAATGTCCTCCTCAGCCGATTACTTTTGCGTAGTACGCAACTCGCAACTCGCCATTCGCTGTTCGCCAACCCGCTCAGAGTCCAGGGCGAGCAGCGAATAGCGAACAGCGAACGACCGTTCCTAATCCATCTCCGGCATCTGCGCCAGCATCGTATGCGCCTGCGAGCGGATCGAGACGTTCTCATCCGTCCGCGACACCCCGGTCAGCACCGATCGCACATTGCTGTCTGCTTTCATCGGCTCCGCCAGTCGCAAGGCCAGCATCCGGACGCCCGAGTTGCTGTCGCTGGCCAGCGCCCGCAAAACTACATCACGCACTCGCGCATCCTGCCGCACAAAGCCACTCAGCCCATCCAGCGCCTTCAAACGCACGCCCGGATTCGAATCGTTCTGCAACGCATACATCAGCGCTTCCCGCACCCGCGAATCGTCGGGCGTCTGCGTCAGCACATCCACCGAGTCCATCCGCACTCCCGAGTTGTAGTTGCTGCGCGCCGCAAACAACAGCAATTGCTGGATGCGCTGGTCGTTCAAAGAGCCTTGCGCTTCCTGGGTCGAAACCGTGTCGTACTTGATGCTCACCTGATTCGATCCCGGCTCCTGCGTCACTGACCGGATACCCGCAATGGCAGACGACTCCAGCGGCTGCGATGCATTGCCCGATCCGAGCGAGCCCGTTACCACGCCTTCCCCGCCACGTGCGGAGAGAAAGTTATAAGTCGCGCCAATGCCTCCGGCAAATCCGACGATGAAAATCAGTGCTGTCAGTGCCGGCGACATACGAATCTGGCGCAGCCAGGTCGCGGGCTCGAGGATCAGCCGATGCCAGAGCCCTCCCTGCCGCGTCGTCTCCAGCGCTTCCTGCAGGCGCATCCGCGAGGCCGCGAGCAGGTTCGGCGTCGGCTCCGCCACCATTTCCGAAAACGTAGCGTGGAACTTGCGCGTCGCTTTCAACTCCGTGGCGCACTCCGGACACCGCCCCAGGTGCTGCTCGACCTCGTAGCGGGCATCGTCCTCGAGCTCGTTGTACACGTAGAACAGAATATTTTGCCGCACCCAATCACATTTCATTTTCGTATCCCTTTCGCGGGAACTAATTCCAAACTCATCGCATCTCCGCCAGCGCGACGCGCAATTTTTGCGTCGCGCGAAACAACGTATTCTTCGCCGTCTCTTCCGTCGTATTCAGCATCTCGCCCACGGTGCGCAATTTCAGCCCGTGATAGTGCTTCAACTCGAAAACCATCCGCTCGCGGGGCGTTAGTCCCGACAAGGCCGCTCCGATCTTCCGCCCCAGTTCCCGGCGCATCAAATCGCGCTCCGGATTGGCTCCCGAGCGCGCATCCGCGAACTGCTCCAACCGGCTGTACTCTTCGCCCGACGCGTCCACCGCAACCGGACCGTCTTCCTTGCGCACATTCCGCTTCCGCAGATGATCGAGGCAGAGATTGGTGACGATCCGGTAGATCCACGTGTAGAAGGAACACTCAAAGCGGAAACTGCCAAGATTCTTGTACGCCTTAAGGAAGGCCTCCTGAAAGACGTCCTGGGCGTCGGACTCTGATCCGGTCAGGTGCAGGGCCAGCCGCAGCACCGACTGATCGTAGTGGCGCACCAGGACCTCGAAGGCCGCACGGTTCCCCTGCTGCGCCTCGCGGATCAGACTCGTGTCGTCAATGCGGTTGCCCTGTGCTGCCAAGGAGCCCCTCACATCCCTATACGACGTGGGGTTCTGGTTGCCGCTGTCGCTATTATTTGCCGCCCGCCTCGGACGGGAAATCTCGCCAACCGGAATTGCGACTGCGAAAGAATCGGCCGGCATGGTCTGTCTCTGTCCCCTACAAGTGGTCCCAATCCTTCGTTCTTGCCTTGCAGAGAAATAGACGGGGCAGCAGCCCGAACGTTAGCAGATTATAAGGAGTTGGCCCTCGGTTTGCGTGACAGTTAGTCTGTGTAGGGACGGGCGCCCTCGCCCGTCCAAGCCGAGCAAAGCTCGGCAGCCGCCTGTGGCCATAACAACTCCGGACTCGCTACCAGCTCATAACTTCAACCGCATTTCGTTGGTAGCCGCGAACCCCAGCTTTTCATACAACGGCCGACCCTCGGCGCTGGCGTGCAGATTGACGGAGTGGAAGCCGCGCTCCTTGACCCAACCCAGGATTGTCAGCATGATCTGCCGCGCAATTCCGCGCTTCCGAAACTCCGGTTCCGTGTATACATTCAGGATCACCGCCCGCTGGGTACAGGGGTATGTGGGATTCGCCGGCCAGGGACACAGGAACACCCCACCGCCGCCAGCGATGCGGCCCGAGACGTCCAAGGCCAGCCAATGGCGATACGAACCATCGGCCAGAGCGCGCGTCAGCCACGGACTTGCAACTTCCACCATCCGATCGAGCTGCTCGACAGTACCTTCGCCCATGTCGCGAAACATCGACTGGCGATGATGAAGGATGATCGCCGACTCGCTCGGCGCGGCTTCTCGAATCGTGATGTCAGGTTGCGTCATGATGGCCCCGTGTCTTCAAAGCTTTCAAAATGTACAATAAAACAGGGCCGAGGCTAACTGGATTTCATGTACGAAGTAACCGTCGAAGACACATTCGCCGCAGGCCACTACCTGCGCAATTACAAGGGCAAGTGCGAGAAACCGCACGGCCACAATTACAAGATTCGTGTGACCCTGGCGGGCGCCGAACTCGACAAGGCCGGCCTGCTGCTCGATTTCAAAGATTTGAAAGACGTGATGAAGCACGCCATTGACCGTCTCGATCACCAGATGATCAACGAGATCGAGCCCTTCACCGTCCTCAACCCCTCCGCCGAAAATCTCGCGAAATATTTCTACGACGAAACCAACACGCGCTTGAGCAGCGTAACCAACGGCCGGGTGAGAGTGAAAGACGTCACCGTGTTTGAAACCGACACAACTACGGCTCGCTACAGCGAGTGAAAAGAATTGAATCATTGAATCATTTAGTCATTTAGCCATTGAAATTCATAGGGAGAGCCTTTCAATGATTCAATGACTAAATGATTCAATGACCCGATGCAGATCACAGAAATCTATAAATCGTTGCAAGGTGAATCCACCCACGCTGGCCTGCCCTGCGTCTTCGTGCGTTTGACCGGATGCAACCTGCGCTGCTCCTGGTGCGACAGCGAGTTCAGTTTTTATGGCGGGCGCAAGATGACGCTCGAGGAAGTGCTCAGCGAAGTTGCTCGTCTAAGTCCGGCGGGCGGGCTGGTCGAGATCACCGGCGGTGAACCCATGTTGCAGGAACGCGAGGTGATCCCACTGGTGGAGCAGCTTCTGGACGCTGACTACCAGGTGCTGCTCGAAACCAGCGGCGAGCGGCCACTGGCGCGGGTCCCGAAGCAAGTCATTAAGATCGTCGACGTAAAGTGTCCGCACTCTGGCGAAGCCAACACTTTCGCGCTCCAGAATCTGGACGCGCTCCGGTCGCACGATGAACTCAAGTTCGTGCTGACCGACCGCGCCGACTACGAATTTGCCCGCGACTTCGTCCTGCATCACGGGCTGGCCGAACGCGTTCACGCCATTTTATTTTCGCCCGCGTTTGAAAAAGACGCCTCCGGCGCCCGAGACACTTCGCACTGCCTGCTCGATCCGCAAGAGCTCGCGCAATGGATCCTCGCGGACGACATTCCTGCGCGGCTCAGCCTGCAAATCCACAAATTGATTTGGGATCCCGCCGCCAAGGGCGTGTAGCGCGCGCCCGCAGATTCTTAATCGATACTTGAATTGTCATCCTGAGCGAAGCGAAGGACCTGTTTATTGCGACGAACAGCAGGTCCTTCGCTTCGCTCAGGACGACAAGGTGGGTTGATTTCTGGAACAGCGCTACGCCGTCCTCGCTCGCACCCGGTTCTCCGCGCGCAAATGCGACACTACCAGTCGTATGTCATCGAAGCTCACATAAGGCGGCACTGCGTCTTTAATGTCTTTCAGCCGCTCGATCCCTTGCTTCAGGCAAGCTGCCTCGATCAGCGGCTGCGCATCGGGAGAAATCCACTTCGGATCCAATTTCACCTGTCCGGTTTCGACGAGGTTCGCCACCGTGCAGACGACGGTTGAAACCTGTCGCGCCCGGATGCGCGCAATCTCCTCAAAGCTGCGCCCCTCGTTCAAAAGTCGAAGCGTCTGCTCCGCCGGAGCAGGCTCCCTGGCCGCGGTCGTCGCGGCGCGCGCTCCTCCGCCAAAGTTTCGCAAAGCCCGAAGAATCTCCGCGCCATATACGTCGGCCTTTTTTTCTCCAATTCCTGGCACTTGCCTCAACTCCGCAAAATTGGCTGGACGCCGCCGGCACAGCTCCTCCAGTGTGCTGTCGTGCAGAATAATGTACGCAGGCACTTTGTTTTCCCGCGCCATGCTTCGCCGCCATTCGCGCAGATACTCGGCCAGCACCGGATCGGCTTCCGCCGGCGCCGCATCGCGTACCCGCCGTTTTTCGCGCGATTCGTCAGACGACAACATCGGAGTATAGAAGGACGGAGAAGGCATGGCCGGGAAATACGCCTTTCGTGCCGCGACCTCCGGCACGCCAACGCGCTTGATCTCCTTGCTCAGCCACTCCGGCTTGGCGCTGCAATTGTCGCAATTTCCGCAGCTCTCCCATGACGGAGTCTCGCCGAAGTGCAGGCAGATCTGCCGGTGGCGGCAGTTGTGAGAATCCGCGAACCGGCTGATCACGCGTTTCCGTCCTGATGCTCGCTCGCGCTCGGAGTCGTCCGAAATCTTGTTGATGAAGTATTCCAGAAGAATGTGGTCGCGCTTCTGCCAGAGCAGTACGCAATCCGCCGGCCGCCCATCCCGTCCCGCGCGGCCGGCCTCCTGGTAGTACTGCTCGATCGACTGCGGCAGCGACAGGTGAATCACGGCCCGTACCGCAGGTTTGTTGATGCCCAGGCCGAACGCGATGGTTCCCACCAGCACCCGCACTTCATCCGACATCCATCGTTCCTGATTCTGCCGGCGCAGGGACGTTTCCATTTTCGCGTGATAAGGAACCGCCGCAATCCCGCTCTCCTCCAGGTATTCGACGGTCTCCTCCACCCGGCGAATCGTGGGCGAATACACGATCACGCTCTCACCCGCATAGTGGCGCAAAGCGCGGGCGAGCAACTCCAGTTGGGTCCGGGCTTCGCACTCATGCACCACGTAGCGCAAATTCTGGCGATGGAAGCTGGCGATATAGAGATCGGGCTCGCGCATCTGCAACTGCTTCAGAATGTCGTGCCGCACTTGCCGCGTTGCACTGGCGGTGAACGCCGCAATCGGCAGCTTCGGAAAGCTCGTGCGCAGCCGGCTCAGTTGCCGGTAATCCGGTCTAAATTCGTGCCCCCACTCTGAAATGCAATGCGCCTCATCCACCGCAAAGAAACCCACCGGTACCTTCGCCAGCCATTCGAAAGTATTTCCCGCGGCCAGCCGCTCCGGAGAAAGATAAAGCAGCCGATATTCGCCGCGCGCCGCTTTCTCCATCACGAGCCGCCGCTCCGCCGCACTCTGAGAACTATTGACCACCGCCGCCGGAATGCCCATCTGTGCCAGTTGCGCGGCTTGGTCCTGCATCAGCGCGATCAGCGGAGAAACCACCACCACCGTCTTCCCCGAAATCACCGCCGGCAGTTGGTAGCACAGCGACTTCCCGCCGCCGGTCGGCATGACCACACAAGTATCGTGCGCGGCCAGCAGACTGCGGATAACATTCTCCTGTTTGGGGCGAAAGTCGTGGTATCCCCAATAGCGGCGCAGCGCTTCCGCCAAATTTGGAACAGCTTCGGGCATTCTTCCTTCGGACATTCTTCCTTCGGGCATTCTTCGCAGTATAGCCGCAGAGCTATTCTTGACGTCTGTGAGCGCCCGACAGCGGATTTGTGATGAATTCGCAGGAACCACTACAGACAGCCGCCCCTTCGGCAAGCTCAGGGCGGGCTCTCGGCCGGCCGGCAGCGCGCATAAAATCAGATCGAGACACCGATGATTGAGAAACCCGTGATCCTAGGCGTAATCTCCGACACCCACGGCCTGCTGCGGCCCGAGGCCATCGAGGCCCTGCGCGGATCCGACCGCATCCTCCATGCCGGCGACGTCGGCATTCCCGAAATCCTCGAAGCGCTTGTCGAAATCGCGCCCGTAACTGCGATCCGCGGCAACGTCGACACCGACCCCTGGGCCCGCGCTCTGCCTGCGACCGAAGTGGTCGAAGTCAGCGGCGTATCCATCTATATGTTGCACGATCTCGGCCAGCTCAAACTGAAGCCGGAAGCGGCCGGATTCCGCGTGGTCGTGTACGGCCACAGCCATCAGCCGAAGATCGAAGAGAAAAACGGCGTCCTCTATTTCAATCCCGGCAGCGCCGGCCCACGCCGTTTCCACTTGCCGGTAAGCGTGGGGCGGCTGATGATCGAAGCAGGAAAAGTGCGAGCGGAGTTGGTGGAGTTGGAGTCTTAGCCGTCGAAAGAAAAAGGCCGGCTCGAAAGCGCGGCCCTTTTTCTTGCTTCCAACGTTTCGCGGACAAGAGTGTCCGCGCCACACTACTTCTTCGGCGCGATCGCGTCCTTCGCGGCCTTCGCCACGCGGAATTTTACGACCGTCTTCGCCTTGATCTGAATCGGTTCGCCGGTCTGCGGGTTGCGTCCCATGCGGGCTTTGCGATGCGCCTTCACCAAGCGTCCCAGGCCGGGTATAACAAACACACCACTTTTCTTCGTCTCTTTAATTGCTGTGTCTGCCAAGTGCTCCAGAAAAGTCGCGGCAGTCTTGTTGTTGGTGCCGAGCTTCTCGGCCAAATGGCGGGTGAGTTGAGTCTTGGTCATACCAGAAGCCATGAATTCCTCCTTCAGGAACTTACAGATTTACTTGTTGCCATGCGCATAGTAACGCACTGAGCTGTGGAAAAGTAGCACTTTATGTAGATTTTATGCGGTTTTCAATGAGGCACCCCTTGAAAATCGGCATAAAATGGAGGTTCGGCAGCCGAAGAGTGCGCAAATGGCGCAGTTCGCCGGGGCTAGACGGTCGCCATCCCGGCTCGAGTTCAGCGCGGCGGGAGCTTGCACGCATGCGAGACGCAGTACCGGTTCCTCGCAAACCAGCGGTAACCCACGTGGATCAACCGGTTGAACCCCGGCAAACTGAAAGTCGCATAGAAGGGCCAGGCCCACCAGATCCGTCGCGTCACATATAAATAGACGTCGGCTCCGGAAATCAGTTGCCCACCAGCCGTTAGCAACCGTATGTCGGTGAGCAGTTCTTCATGCGGCATTCGGAGCCTCTCCGCAACCCAAGGCTCATCCAGCGAGGCAATCTCAAATCCGCTGCGCCCGAGCGTCCCCGCCCAATACTTCACCCAACGCGAGCAGAAACCGCACTGCCCGTCGTACAGGACCACGCCCTGGACTGGCATTCGGGTTTCAGGGCTTCGAATTTCAGCTCTACGAATTTCAGAGTTCAATGGCACACTCACAACCTTCGCCCCCGCATCACGGTAACCGGGGACCCCTCCGCGAGAAAAGCGGAGTGCGGCTTACCCCGCAGCACTGCCGCGATCTCTTTTCCGTAGAACTTTTCCGCATCGCCCTCAAGCGCCGACTGCCGCACCTGCCAGACTCTCCACGGCGGATGCGTCACGCGGTATTCCACGCAACCGCCCCGGGGCTGCGCCGCGTATCCCCAGTAGTGCTCGGTAATGAACTGTTCAACCGAGCCCTCGGCTGGCAGTTCAGAAACGCCCTCGGTTTCAAGGCTGACCCCGCTCCAGTAGTTCCCGCTCCGCCATCGGTACGCCACCCTCAAACTATTATCGCCAACGGAGCGAATCTCGTGCGTCATCGGCAGAGCCACATAATTTTCGTTGTAGAACGCGCGCGCGACGAATGCAATCGCCCGGCGCGGAACCATCTCCCGGATGAACACCACCCCTCTCCGAACTTCATTCCGCGATTGGCTCCCCACTCGCCGTCGCACGTAAAACCGCAGGTTCACTTCCTCGAAATTCGAGTGCATCGGAATCGGCAGGAAACCGAAGAATTTTGTTTTCAGAAAGCGAAATCCGACGAGGCTGACAAAGATTCGTTCGTTCCAGCGATCAAGTTCGGTCCCGGCTGGGGTGAACGGGAGGAGCAGGCCGGGGTCCACTTCATAGTTCAGCAGGGCCAGGTGGTGCCATTCGGCGGTGAGAAAAACTCCGTCGGCGCTCACATACTTACGATGGTAAGAAGGGGCGGTCCGATTCATCGGGAAGTCCCGCAGTGGCTTGTTCTGAGAACTGGGAACCGAGAACTGAAAGCAGCTACGGATCGTACACCGTGGTGTGCATGCCGGCATGGCGCGCCGCTTCCTGCATCTGCTCAAGCTTCCGCTTCTGTTCGTTGAGTTGCTGCTGGATTTGCGCGACACGCTGCGCCTGATAGCGGTTGTACGGCGCCTCGTACTGGACGCTTTCGCCCACGGGATGAAGCGACGCACGGAACTCGTCGATCCGCGCCTGCAGCGCCGCTATCTTATTTTTTTGTGCCAGGATCTGCCGCTTCCACTGGTCCGCCGCGTTGTTCGGCCTGGCGCTGTTCCGCCTGGCGCTGTTCGGCAAAATGACGCTCTGCTGAACGATTTTCAGCAGCCTTGGTGCTGGCCGTCGTGTTTGCTCCCGACTGCGCTTCGCTTGGCCCAGTGTTTGGCTCCGGATCCTTCGGAAGATCCTTGTTCGTAATTACCTTTGGCTTCGCCGTGGATGATGCATCGTTGGCGTTTTGCTTCTCCCGGTTCTCGCGAGCGATATCACCAAGCGACTGCCCATAGGCGAACGAACTCATCAACAGCGCGATTAACACAATCTTCAAGAACATTCGGTGGATGACCCTGCGCCGCATACCCTTCTCCCACCCGCCACGCCGAACCGTTCTTTCAATGGTAGCTCCGTTCGGTGCGATTCTCTCGCTACCCAGGTAACTCGTACCCGAAACGAAAGTGTCACACCATCATGGCCAACCGGCCATCTCCAGAACCTTCTCCGCCGTCAGACCGCTCTCGCGCAAGTGCCGGATGCTCAGCGCATCGTGCCGCTTCGCCAGCCGCGCTCCGGTCGCGTCCCGCACTAGTTCGCAATGGAAATAATCGGGTGCGGCCCGCCCGAGATCGGCATAACCCAGCGCGCGCATCAACAGCAGTTGCCGCGCGGTCGACTTCAGCAAATCCGCACCCCGTACGATTTCCGTGATCCGCATGGCCGCGTCGTCGACCACGACGGCGAGTTGGTAAGCCGGAACATCGTCGCGCCGCCAAACGAGAAAATCGCCGAAATCTTTATCTTTATCCTTGCCCGCGACGTAGCGCTGCCGGCCCAAATTCAGATCCGCGAACTCAACCACCTCGCCCTCGGGAACGCGGAACCGCCAGTTCACGCCCGCCGGCTCTGTGAACTCAGCCGCATCTTTGCGCTCACGACAAGTCCCTGGATACACCGGCTCATCATCGGCGTCATTCGGAGCGCTCGCCGCCAACGCGAGATCCTTGCGCGAACAAGTGCACGGATACAGAAACCCGCTCTCCCGCAGCCGCCGCCAAGCCTCCAGATAGTGCGCCCGGCGCTCACTCTGCGAGTAGGCGCCATACGGGCCGCCACAGTCCGGCCCCTCGCTCCAACGAATTCCCAGCCAGCGCAAATCTTCAATCATGGCGCGGGCAAATTCCGCCCGCGAGCGTTGCGGATCCAGATCCTCATTCCGCAAAATCAAAGTTCCCTGATTCTCGATCGCGCGTTGCGCCGCGATCCAGAAAGTCCGCGCATGCCCAATGTGCAACAAACCCGTCGGCGAAGGGGCCAGGCGTCCCCGATAGCTTGGGCGATGACCGAGAGTGGAATGGAGCGAGGCTTGGCTCACAAGAGAATATTAGTGTGCTGTCCGGGAGGTTGGCGACCTTAGGCGGCGTGTTGGGTGCCACACGGCGTGTATAGGAGCGCACACAGTCCCGCGCCAAGTTCGCCCATAAGTCGCGTACTATCAATGGTCGCCCCGTTTGGCCGCTCTCCTGCGCTATCACTTTCGACTGCGCCAGCCGCAGAGGAGGTGACAGAATGGCAACCATTTCGAAATCCGCTAACCAGAAATCTGCAAATCAGAAACCCACGAATCAGGCAACCAACAACAACGCTATTTCCGGAACGACGTTATCGTCCTGGTCGCGCCAGCAGAAGCTGGCAATGGCGACGATCGCAGGCTTCGCAATTCTCGGGCTGTTACTCGCGATGAGCGCATGCTCTGAACAGTCGCCAAAACCGGCGCTGGTCAGCGTCTCTAGCCCCGCGCCAATTTCGGCAACGCTTGCGGCCGCGGCCACGCCTGCAACCGCCCCAACCGCCGCAGCGCTACCTGTGCCCGCGAAGAAGACGCCGAAGAAACGTCCCGCGAACGTCACTTATAGCGACCCCTACTCCGGTGTTTCATTCCTCTATCCGCGGAAGTTCGCGCTGACCTCGGGCGACAAAGCGCAGCCCGAGCTTGCCGGCGTGGGTGATGTGCCGATGAACTTCGTCCAGCCTGGCGGAGTCGCGGTCGCGACCGTCGCACTGCCCGACCGTTCGTATCCCGGCACCGATTTTGCATCCGCCTTCTTCAACGTGAACGTCAATCGCAGCGTCTCCGAGCAAGAGTGCGCGCACTTCGCCTTCGTCGACACGAGCAATGCCGACGGCGAACCACTCGACGCCGAGAAAGTCAAAATCGGCTTGACCGCGATGGAGATGACATCGAACTTCTCCGCCAGCGCCACGGCGCAGGCCGAAACGCAGTACCACAGCTACGAAAATGGGGCCTGCTACGAGTATGTCCTGGGCCTGGGCACTGAAGGATTTGCGACCGAAGGCGATGTCGAACACGTCAACCGCGACGAAGTCTTTGCCAAGCTGGAGAAGATCCTGGCCACGGTGAAGATCAATCCAGTCGAGCCGGAGCATGTCGCCGAACAGGCAGTCAGCGGCATCGCCGGCGGCAAGGAATGAACACCAGGAATGAACCTGAAACACGCGAAGAACACCCGGGGCCACGCAGACCTTTTGCGTGGCCCTGGCCGCACTCTGCGCAAGTCGAGGTACAATTCCGATGTGCAGTTCGGCGCACAATTCCCAGGGACAGCGAGGATAGTGGAATGACTCAGAAAGTCATCGATGTAGTCGGGGTTTCGAAAGATAGTTTTGCTAAGGCGGCGGAGGCTGCCGTGAAGGAAGCATCGAAAACCGTTCGGGGCATCAAGTGGGCGCACGTGGATTCGTTCGACATGCAACTGGACGGGAAAAAAGTCTTGCAATACCGCGCCACCACCAAGATTTATTTCGACGTAGAACACTAGAAACTGGCGTCGCCGCTGGTTTGCAGAAGCTGGTTGCGGAAGTTCGGCGGCAGGACTCGATCCGGGGCCAGCCGCCTGCTTGCGCCTGCTTTGGCGTCACTTTGTTTTTTGCATCTTTGTCGAATCACAGCTCATCCGAAGTACTGTTCTGATTCTGGAAACGCTCGGAAACTTGTTCCAAGTATCGAATTCTCGCTGCCTCCAGAAAACTCACACCAAGGATATTGAAATGGTCATGCTGAAAACGGCCCAACGAATTGCTTTAGCTTCCGCGATCGCGCTTCTCGCCAGTCTATCGGCGCTCGCGCAGACCTCGAACTGGAACATTGACCCGGCGCACTCGACGGCGCAGTTTACCGTGCGTCACCTGACGATCTCGAATGTAACTGGCAGTTCTACGAAGGTGACGGGAAGCGTCGTTCTGAACGAGAAAGACATTACGCAGTCGCAGGTGTCGGCCAGCATCGATGTCAGTTCGGTCGATACCCGGGTGGAGGCGCGGGACAAAGATCTCAGAAGTCCTAATTTCTTTGACGTCGAAAAGTACCCGACCATCGACTTTAAGTCCAAACGGATAGTAAGCAGCGGCGGGAAGCTGCAGATGATTGGCGATCTGACCATCCACGGGACCACGCGCGAAGTTACCCTCGACGTCGATGGGCCAACTCCTGAAATTAGCGATCCCTGGGGCAATTCGCGCCGCGGAATTTCCGCCACGACAGCCATCAACCGCAAAGATTTCAATCTGCTCTACAACAAGCTTTTCGGGACCGGCGAAGCCGCGGTAGGAGATAACGTCAAGATCCAAATCGATGCGGAAATCGTGAAGAAGAAGTAAGTCATCGGGCCGATCGGGTGATCGGGGTCATCGAAAATCGGCTCGTGGGTTTTCGATGGCCCGATGACCCGATGGCCGGATCACCCGATCCTCAGGGTATTATCGAACCGTGGTCACCAATCGCGTCGCCAGGAACAAACTACAACTTTTGCGTTCTGAGAAGCTGGGCAGGCTGGCCTGGTTGCTGCATGCCTTCTCGACGCGGCTTGGCGGAGTCTCGCGCGCCTACGGCGGGGATACGCTGAATCTTGGGTTCACGAAGCATGACTCGCGCGCGGCCGTCGAACGCAACCGCGAGCTTTTTCTCAAAGAACTCGGCGTTGCAAACGGACGCAAAAGCTGGCCGCTGGTTTCGCTGCGGCAAGTTCATTCCGATTTGATCCATCGAGTCGACGGCATGCGAGTTGACCGGATTCCAGAACAACCTCAGGCTGGAGACGGGCTCATCACGGATACGCCGGGGCTGCTCTTGGCGGTGCAGACTGCCGATTGCCTTCCCATCATTGTGGCGGATCGGAAACGGCGGGCGGTCGGCGTTTTTCACGCAGGCTGGCGCGGCACGGTCAAGCGCATCGTCGAGAAAGGTGTCGGCGAGATGCGGAAACACTTCGGGAGCGATCCGCGGGATCTGGTAGTGGCGATTGGACCGGGCGTAGGGGGCTGCTGCTACGAAGTGGGCGAAGAAGTGCGCACCACGTTTGAAGCTCAGTTTGCATACGCAGGGAGCTTGTTCCGCGAGGTGAAGGAATCGGACCCGGTGCGGGAGAAATATCCGTTGCTGTTCCTGACGGCGCGTGCTCCGGGACACAGTGAATGGCCGGTGAAACTTTTTCTTGATCTCGTAGAAGCGAACCGCCGGCAACTGTTGGATGCGGGCGTACTGGCAAAGAACATCGATACGATGGCGCTGTGTACGGCGTGCCACACCGAGCTGCTGTTCAGCTTCCGCGGAGAAAAGGGTGTAACGGGGAGATTGATGGGGGCGGCAGGGATCAGAAAATAGATCGGGTCATCGGGTGATCGGGCGATCTAAGTTCAAGAGCCTTTGACGTTCAATGACCCGATCACCCGATCACCCGATGACCCGATGGCCCGATCTGCTTATGCCAGGTCGAACAGCAGGACTTCAGCTTCTTCCGTGGCTTTGATCGTCAGCTTTTTTTCTTCGCTTATGGCCGCTCCGTCTCCCTGGTGCAACTTCTGGCCATTCACTTCGACTTCGCCTTTGGCGACCTGGAGCCACGCGTAACGCTTGGCGCCGAGCGACTGCGTGACCTCTTCTCCGGGTGCAAGCAGAGTGACGAACAGCTTCGCGTCCTGATTGATCTTTACCGAGCCCTCGGCGCCATCGCCGGAAGCGATCAGGCGAAGCTTGCCGCGCTTCTCCGCTTCGGGGAAGCTTTTCTGCTCGTAGCCGGGTTCGTATCCTTGTTTGTCCGGGAGAATCCATATCTGCAGCAGGTGCACGGACTCAGTCGAGGACGGATTCGCCTCGCTGTGGCGGATGCCACGGCCGGCGGTCATGCGCTGCCCGTCGCCCGGGAGAATCACCGAGCCGGTGCCAAGGCTGTCCTTGTGCTGGAGCTTGCCGGACAGGACATAGGTGATGATCTCCATGTCGCGATGGGGATGAGTGGGGAAACCGCCGTTAGGCGCGACCCAATCTTCGTTGATCACGCGCAGCGAGCGGAAACCCATCCACTTGGGATCGTGGTAATCGCTGAAGCTGAAAGTATGGCGGGTCTTCAGCCAGCCGTAGTCGCCGCCGCCACGCTCGTTGCTCGGTCGGATGGTAATCATGATGCTGACTCCTATTTAGTCGTTGTAACGACTATTTCAGTTCTTTTAGATGTGCGGGGAGCGGGAAGGATTCAGGGGGAGAGCCGTTGTTGGTCGGCGGTCGTTCGCCGTTCGCCAGCCGACAAAAGCCTGCTATGCTTCGTCTCTTGGTGGAGCGACGGGAGTCCTCGCCCGTCACCCAGCCCTGACTCGGCTATGTCTTATCGTGTAGTTGCTTTCACCATGGCGCAAGTGCGGCAGGGAGCGCTTGGCTTCCAACGCCAACTGAGCGCTGTCCTGCGCGAACATCCCGAAATCAAAGTGTATTCGGTGAGCCCGTTCGACCTCGATGAACGCCGTCGCGCCAAGGATCGATTTGGGGGAGACATCGTGTACTTCTTCAACGACGCCGCCTGTCAGGAATGCGCGCGCGTGGGACTCGACCTGCAATTCCTGGCGGAAATCCCCGATGACGAACTGCCCCGCCGGAGATCCTTGGTTGTCGGCATTCCGGAGCAGGCCGGCAGAGGCCCGGTGTCTTAGGGAGCCTCCAAATTATTTGTCCAAAATCTAGTCTTTCTTGGTTTTTTTGTGCGAAGTGTCGGACTTGGGCTTGTCGTCCTTCTTGGTGTCCTTAGCTTCTTTCGTGTCTTTGGAGTCTTTCGTTTCTTTCGTGGCGCTGTCGCCTTCCGAAGAAGAAGAGGACGATGCCGCGGAGCCGGCGCCCTTCTTCGGGTAATCGGTCACGTACCAGCCCGAGCCTTTGAACTGCACGGCTGGAGCCGAGATCACTTGCTCGATGACGCCTCCGCATTCGGGGCACTTTCGCAGCTGCTTATCGGAGAATTTGCGGATTTGTTCAAAGCGGTGTCCGCACTTCTTGCACAGGTATTCGTAGTTGGGCATGGGTCAGCCTGATTTTAGAGGCGGGGATTCATCGCCGTCAATTTCGCGCCCGAGCCACTGCGCCCGCCTGCTCAGCGTTTCAGCAGATCTACCGGCTCGCGGACGTCGTGCACACGGAAGTATTTTGCCAGCGCCGGATATTTTGCGGCTACGGCTTCGTACATGGCATAGGCTACGTTGCGATAGGACGCGTGTCCGGCGGGCGTGGTGCGCAACTCGGAGATGTAAACGGCCTCGGCAAAGTCCATCTTGAACAGCGTGCGCTTGCGGAAAGCGAGCGGGATCGCGTACTGCGCGTTTTGGGCAGCTTCTTCGCCGCCCGACTCGGCAAGGTTCTCGACGGCTGCAGCGGCGCGCTTCATCGCGGATTCATAGTCGGAGCGGACGCCTGCAGCTTCGACCTCGGGCGGCGTGTCGAAGCCGTGGACGGTCGTGAAATCCTGCATGATCTGTATGCAGCGGCGATGGCGATGCATGTCGCGGAAGCCGCCGATGTCCATGAGAATGTCGAAGCGGAACTGCTGGCCCGCGGAGAAGGCGCGCAGCATCTCGTCGTGGGGCCCGCGATGGCGCAGGCCGAGGCCGATGATTTCGCGCCAGCGCGCCTCGCCCGCGGCTTCTATCGTTTTGCGAATCTGACGATAGGAGTAATGGCAGTGGGCGTAAAGGAGCGTGGTGGCGAGTTCGATCTCGAGCGCATCGTTATCAATCAGATCATTGTCGAGCAGATCAACGAGCGGCGCCGGTTCGATTCGGGCGCCGCGCATCAGTGCGGCGGCGGCCTGCTGGAGTTCGCGGCGCGTCTCGATTTCGTAGCGATTCGGATCGGCGTACTTGACCAGCGTGGGCGCGACTCGCACTTCGCGCAGGAGCTCGCGTTCGGCGCGATCGGCGATTTCGGGCGACAGGGCGCGGATCTCGGCAATCAGGGCGCGCAGTGACTCTTCGTTTGGGTTGTAGGCCGGAGAAACGGCGGCTTGTTTCAGCCGCGCTCCAAGATCACGCACCTCTTTATGCGGCTGCGCGAGCAGGTGCGCGACCTGGCTTTCCAGGGTTCGGGCGTTGACGATCTCCCCGAGTGACGTGTTGGTCGAGAGCGGCAACAGATAGCGCGCGATGTCGAAAGCTCGGGCGCGCAGGGTGCGCTCGTACGCCTCCGGCTTCATTTCGGCGGGCCGGGGTGTGATGCTGGCGAGATATTCGAACGTCCGCTGCGAAACTTTTTCGTAGGTGGTAAACAAGGACTCGATGGTTTCGCGATAGAGCGTCTGAGAGGAAACATCCGCGAAACTGGGCGTGTAGTAGCCGCTTTTCCTGAAGTCCTGGTAGCGCGTCGAGCGCTCCTGGCCATCCCAGCGCTGCTCGTCGGCAACGACGATGGCGGCGAGGATGGAGAGGCGCTCGATGGCGAGCGCGATGTGGGCAAGGTCGGCGATGGAGCGGTGCCCGTATTGGAAGTAGTAGGTGTTGAGAAACTTTTCGGCCCTCTGGGCAGAGATTTCCTTCAGCGACTCTTTCATCGATAGGGAGGAGCGCGAATACTTGGCCATGGCGTAGGCCTGAATCTCGGGCTCAACCCCGTAAACGGCGAATACCTCGACGGAAGGTTCGGAGACAGGGGTGGAAACGGGATGGGAAGCGGTGGGCTCGGTTGGAATGACTTCAGACATGGGAGTAGAGGAATCTTAATTGTCCCGTGGGCCGAGCGCAATCGACTGCGCGAGGGATAGAATCGGTGGAGCTTCGGGATACAACAGTAAGGTTCTCCAGTGACGACCTCTGCTGACGGCAAAAACGATCTTGTTCAGAACGATCGGCGTCGTGGTGATCAGAGCCATGGCGATCGGAGCCGGATCGATCTGCTTCAGGCCACGCTCCCCGAACATATCGAACAAGCGCGCAGCCTCTTCCTCGAATATGGCCGTTCGCTCGGCTTCAGCCTGTGCTTCCAAAGTTTCGATGAGGAGTTGAAAAGTCTTCCGGGCGCGTACGCTCCCCCGAGCGGGCGATTGCTGCTGGCCCGATACGCGGACCACGCCGCTGGTTGCATCGCGTTGCGCAAGATTGAAGCCGGTATCTGCGAGATGAAGCGGCTTTACGTGCGGCCTGAGGATCGCGGCCTCGGGCTCGGGCGGATGCTGGTGGAACGCTTGATCGCCGAGGCGCGCGTGATCGGCTATGAGCGCATGCGTCTGGATACGATTGCCTCGGCCATGCAGGATGCGATCGCACTCTATCGCAGAATGGGGTTCGTGGAGATCGCACCGTATTCCTCGATTCCCATCGAAAGCGCTCTCTGGATGGAATTACTGCTGTAGGCTGCCGCCTGCAGTCCTCACCGCCGCGGGCTTGAGTGCGGTCGCCGGGGACGGCTGCGGCGTGTTCTTCGCGGCTGGGGTCTGGGCTTGGGTTCCGGCCTGGGCCATGGGAGCCTGCGCCGGGGTTTGGCCGAGGATGATGATATCCACGCGGCGGTTCATGCCGCGGCCTTCCGCGGTGAGATTGGTTGCTACAGGATGATACTCGGCGAATCCGGCAGCGCTCAAACGATCGGGACCGAACCCGTCCCGGACGATGAGGAGACGCACAATTTCGGTTGCCCGCGAGGTGGAGAGTTCCCAGTTCGAGGGAAACTGGGCGGTGTGGATGGGAGCGTTATCGGTGTGGCCTTCGATCCGCAAGCGATAGTCATGCTGGCGGAGCATGTCGGCGATGCGGTCGAAGGCCGCCATGGAGGCGGACTTCATCTGGGCTGAGCCACTTTCAAAAAACCCCACCTCGCGCAAACTGATGACCAGACCGTCGGGCTCGCGGCGCATGGCGATTTCCTTGCGCTTGATTTCCGGAGACAGCGTGGTTTCGAGTTCGGCCTGCAACTGAGCCAGATCGCCGTTCTCCCTGCTGGTGTCGGGCGAACCGTCGGGATGAGACGCAATCCGACCCAGGCTCGCGGTGCGCTGGCTGTTTTCGATAGCTTGCGCGGTACTGAAAGGCATGGGATCGGAGAGATCGATGGGGACTTCCGTAGTGGACGCCTGAAAAACTCCCATCTCCTGGAAAGCGACCTGAATGGCCAAAGCCAGTTTTCCGACTTTTCTTTTGTCGACTTGCGACGAGGCGTAGAGCACTACGAAGAAGGCGAACAAGAGCGTGATGAAGTCGGCGTAGGAAACCAGCCAGCGATCGTGATTGGCGTGAGCGGGACGTCGCTTGCGGCGGCTCATACTTTGGACACCTCAGGGACTGCGGCCGGTCCGTGGGCCTCGGTCAGGAATCCCAGCAGCTTCGCTTCCAGCATGCGCGGGTTCATCCCTTCGAGGATGGAAACCACCCCCTCCAGCGTCATTTCGCGGATGATCTGCTCGTTGCGAATGCGAATTTTCAGTTTTCCGGCGCACGGCAACAAAATAAGATTGGCAGTGCCCACTCCGTAAAGGGTGGCCACGAAAGCGACGGCAATACCTTTTCCGACTTCGTCGATTTTGTCCAGGTGCTGCATGACCTGGATCAAACCGAGCACGGCTCCGATGATGCCGATGGTGGGAGAAAATCCACAGGCCGATTCGAAGAGTTGGGGAATCTTCTCTTCCTGTTCTTCTTTGTTATCCAGTTCGAGCTCCATGATCTTGCGGAGTTCCTGCGGTTCAGTGCCGTCGACCGCCAACATGAGGGCGCGATGCAGGAAGGGTTCGTCGATGGTGGCAAGTTCTTTGTCGAGCGAGATGATGCCTTCGCGCCGCGCCTGGTTCGCGTACTTGACCAGCAGTCCGATCGTCGATTGCGCATTCTCTGCGGGCTCGACGAAGACCTGCACCAGGCGCCGGAACGCACTCAGCGCCACCGGCAAGGGATACTGAATCAGGACCGCGCCCAGCGTGCCGCCAAAGACGATCAGGGCTGCGGTGGGCTGCAGCACCTGGCTGAGATTGCCGCCCTCCAGCATCAAGCCAAGCATGATGCCGCCGACAGCCAGCACCAGACCGCCGAGGGTTGCCTTATCCACGAGGGGCTCCTATTTCTCGCCCGCCGGCCGGCCATTGCCCTCGCCATTGCCAGCGTCACTTGCGGCGTCATTTCGAGGAAGGACAGGCGGAACAGCTGCGCCATTGTCGGGGCAGAGCATGATCCCTTGCAGCACCGAGCGGCGGAACTGCACCACCCGTTCGAGGACGTCCTGGGCACTTTCGCGAACGACAATTTTGTCGCCGTTCACCAGCGTGATGACGGTGTCGGGAGCCTGCTCGACGAACTTGATCAGGTCGGAATTGACCACCAGCGGGTGATTGTTGAGGCGGGTGAGCTGGATCATGTTTCGCTCCTGAGGTTGAGTGCTGGACGGAAAAGGCCCGCCACTTAATAAGGCTTCATCAGTAATGAGCGGCAGAAACGGCGAGGGCGGGGAGATGCGGACGGGAAAGGAGCCAGATTACCTAGGAGCTATGCCGTCCGATACTTGTGGAAATAAAGCTTGCACGTGACGCGCCGATGAAGGGGATTGAAAGGCAATTGGGTTCCGCAGGACAAACGGAACGAGCTCCGGGAAGGTTTCGGGGACGGATCCCAAAATCGGAACCAAAAAGGAGCAATAACCATGGCACTAACCATCTTGAACAACATTGCTGCTATTGCTGCGGAAAACCAGCTCAATATCACCAGCAACAGCCTCAATTCCACTCTGGAGCAGTTATCGTCAGGATCGCGCATCAATAGCGGCGCCGACGATCCGGCTGGTCTGGCCATCGCCAACGGGCTATCGGCCAACATCGCGGCGCTGACGCAATCGTCGAGCAACGCCACCGACGGCGTCGGCGAACTGCAGGTCGCAGACGGCGCGCTGTCGCAGGTCACCACGCTGCTCAACCGCGCCATAACGCTGGCCACCGAATCGGCCACCGACACGGTGTCCAATACGCAACGCACCGCTCTGGACTCCGAGTATCAATCCATCAAGTCGGAAATCGACAGTATCGGTCAAACGACGAACTACAACGGCGGGCAGGTGTTCACCGCGAATACTCTCAACGTCTTCTTGAGTGACGGCAGCACCTCCGGCAGCAGCACGATCGGTGTGACCACTGGCACGTTGTCGTCCAACGGCCTCGACTTAGGGGGAGCGGTCGCTGCCAGTGGCACGCTGGCCCAACAGGCGGGCGCGGCTGCCCAAGCGGCCACCGACACCTTTACCGGAGCCAATCCAACCAACTCCCTCGCTGCCACCGGAACGATAGTCGTCGGCGGCGCCGGCGCCGACACGATCGCGAACACCGACTCGGTCACGGTCGGTGGCACGACCTACTCATTTGTGAATACCGCGGCTAACCTTACAGGGGCCGCAAATCAGGTTGTCATCGGGGGCAGTAACGCTCAAGCCCTTACCAACCTGGCGGCTGCGATCAACAACACGAGCGGTGCCGCGGGAGTTGAATTTGGAGGCGTAACCGCCGCCAATGCTAACGCCACGGCAGCATACTCAGCGCCGGCAGGCGCGTCCACGGTGACCCTTACGGCAAACATCAACGGAGCCGGCAATGGAACGACCACCGGAAACTCTGTCGGCCTGACGGTGAGCGCAAACCTAACCAAAAGCGCTGGCACGTTAACCGGCGGCACCGCTGGCAGCACGGTAACGGTTGGCGGTCAAACCTACACTTTCGTGCAGGTCCTCAGCTCGATTCCGACGGCGAATGAGGTGCTCGGCGGCGGCTCCGCAGGTACCGGCGTCGAAGCTACCGCCCTGTCGAACCTTGTCCTGGCGGTCAACCAAGGGACCGGCGCCGGAACCAACTACGGAACCGGAACCGTGCAAAATACCCAAGTCTCGGCGGGCCCAAGTTCGGGAACCACGATTCTCTTCACGGCTGATAACGCTGGCGCCACTGGTAACACCATCAGTGTTTCGACCGGCGGCGCTGGCAGCGCCGGCACCTGGGGTAACACCCCGGATTTGACTGGCGGCGTCAATGCCCAAGCCAACAAGGTCGCGGCCGCTGGCGATAGCGTGACGGTGGGCAACCAAACCTACAACTTTGTGGCCGCCCTCACCACGCCCACGGCCAATGAGACCGAGGTCCTGGTGGGCGCTAACGAAACGGCCAGCCTGACCAACCTGGTGAATGCCGTCAACGGCGGGTCCGGCTTGGGTGAAAGCTACGCCTACGGAAGCACCGTAGGCGCCGATGCTACCGCAGGCGTCAATGCTTCTGCCTCGGCAGCGTTTTCGGCAAATTCGACGACTGGGTTGGATCAAGTCGTATTCACCGCATTGACTAAGGGCACCGTCGGCAACACTATCGCTACGTCGACGACGGGTGGGGCGGCAATACCTTCAGTGGCGCGCTCTTTTCTGGTGGCGCGGCGGGATCGGTAAACGACCTATTAACCAGCGCCGACGCTCAAAGTGCCTTGACGCTCATCGATAACGCAGTCGCTGCGGTTGCCGCCCTCCGCGGCAATATTGGTGGAACCGTCAACCGCTTGCAAAGCGCTTCCAACGTCATCAACAACCAGACGCAGAACTTGACGGCGGCGGAAAACAACGTGACGGCGGCTGACATTCCAACGGCCGTGGCTAACCTGACGCAGTACTCGATTCTGGAGCAGACCGGCATATCGGCTCTGGCCCAGGCCAACCAGCAACAGCAACTTGTACTGAAACTGTTGACATAGGCGGTTTCGGCAAGAAGGAGGCGGGCAACCAACCGCCTCCTTTTTGTAATTCCGGAGTAGTGGGGCCATGAGTATCGCTCCGGTAGATAGCTTTCCGGCGGCAAAGAGCGCGCAGGCAGCAAAGGCGAGCGTACGTTCGGGCACGGCAGAAGAAGCGGCCCAACCCGTTTCGGGAACTCTGCCAAAACAGAAAGACACGGTCGCGAAAAAAGTCCCCTCAACCTACGAATTGCAGCAGGATGTAGTCGAAGTGCACCCAAGATCCTGAGGTTAAGAACCAGATAATCATTCAGTATCTGGACAAGGCCTTAAGGACGTGGTCCTGCAAGGGCCGAGCGACCAGGCACTTAGCATTGAGCCGGAATTGCCCAAGACTGTCAGCAGGCGGCGAAACTGCGAAAGCGAGGGCACGGCAGCAGCGGGAAGCGAAGGAGAAGAAGCTTACGTTGCAGATCGGGGGATCGAGCGGCACGACGGCGGATATTGCGATCACGGGCAGCAATGACACGCTGACCACGCTCGCCGCCTCGATCAATTCACAGAGCGCCACCAACAACTGGGGCATCACAGCCAGCGTGGTAACCGACGCCGACGGCGCACGCCTGGCAATCTATAGCCAGGCGACAGGTGCTGCGGGGGCGCTGTCCATCCCGACCGGCAGCGGCAGCAACACCACCAGTCTGACCTTTGAGGACCCGGTGGGCGGGACGAACGCCCTCGTTTCGATCAATGGGATCCCGTATTACAGCACCACCAACACGGTGACGGGGGCGATCCCGGACGTGACCCTGAACCTGGTGAGCGCCGATTCGGCCACGCCGGTAACGGTGACAGTGGGCCCGGACACAACCTCCATCACCAACTCCATCAACAATTTTGTCACGGAATACAATACGGTGATTGGCGACATCAACACCCAGTTCACTGTCAATGCCGCCACCAACGAGGAAGGGCCGCTCGGGTCAGACACTGACTTGCGAGTGTTGCAATCCAGCCTGGCGGCGGACATAACCTACGCGACTACCGACCCGACTTCGGTAAGTAGTGGCTTCAGCAACCTGGCCTCGCTCGGCATTACCATGAATGACGACGGGACCCTGACCGTCGACAGCTCCACGCTCAGCAGCGCGCTGACCTCCAATCTTTCGGCGGTACAGAATTTCTTCACCAATTCCAACTCGACCGGGTTCGCCGACAACATCAACGCCGACCTCACCAATCTGACTGACCCGTCGGTAGGCATTCTGAACCAGGACCTTGCCGAAAACCAGGGCGAACAGAGCGACCTTAACACCGAAATAACCAACTTTCAGACTCAGTTGACGGCGCAACAGGCAGAGTTGACCCAGGAGTTCGATACCGTCAACGCAAGTCTCGAGGAGTATCCCTTCACCTTGGCGGAAGTCAACGCAGCCTTGGGGACGCTCTCGTCCACTGCTTTGACCACGTCCGCAACCCCGACTACAAACACGAATACGACCCCGACTTCCGGGACCAGTGCGAGCAGCACCAGCAACACAAGCAGTACCAGCAGTTCTGGCAGTTAAGCGAGAGGACCGTCATGAATATCCAACAGTCGTATCGAGAAGCGGCAGTTCGGGGCGCGAGCCCGGTAGAGCTGGTGGTACGGCTTTATGAGCAGACTATCGAAGATCTGCGGCAAGCGGCAAGCGCCATCGAGCAGAACGAGATTGAGCGGCGGACCAAGCGCATCAAACACGCGATCCTGGTCATCGGGCATCTGCAATCGGCGCTGGATTTTGCCAAGGGAGGCAAGGTCGCCCGGGATCTCGACAATTTTTATAACGCGGTGCGCCAAAGTCTGGTGTGGGTGCAATTTCATCCTTCGAAACGCGGGGTCACCCAGCTCATCACGGACTTGCTGGCAGTGCGCGAAGCATGGATCTTGGTTGACCGGGCCGAGAGGCCATCGGTCACGCTCGCGGCCGGCATGGTTGCTTCCGCCCCCGGCCCCGAGTCCCTTCCGGTGCGCATGGACTGGAAAGGATAATGCCGCCGGACGCGCTCGAGACCTTGCGGCAGGTGAATGAGAACCTGCGTTCCGCACTGCTTCGTCTGCGTCCGGAGCGAAAGCACTGTTCGAGCATTCGGCCACAGGATTTCTCGGACATACTCAGCCAGCTTTTGCGGGCGGCGGAATGCCTGCGGCGCCTGCCGCCATGTTCCGAAGCCGCTGCGGCGCTCGAAAAAGAATCGCTCGAATACCGCAGCAATCTGGGAAAACTGAAACATTTCCTGCCCGGCCTGCAAGTGCTCCTGATGGCCGAGAAGTCACGGCTTGAAAGCGCGCGAACTCACGTAGCGAGCGCAGCGGCCTGGGCTCGAGCCAACAAGAAGACGCTTTGAAGCGGTAACTCATTGGGGGCTTCCGCCGCAGATTGCAGCGGACTTACAAATCCCACCGGATTGCGGCCAATAACATCACGGCGAACCTGACTTTTCTGATATTCTCAAACGTTTTCCTGTTCGAGGTGTGCCGTGGAACATCGTGGCCAGAAGTATCATCGCGGACGGCTGAGCGCGGCCATCCGCGAAGAGATCGAAACCATCCTCGAAGGCGAACTGGGCGATCCTCGCATCGGGCTCGCCAGCGTCAGCGAAGTGCTCATGGCCCAGGACGCCCGTTCCGCTCGCGTCATGGTGAGCGTTGCCGGCGATGAGGCCGAGGCCGAGCGCACTCTCGAAGGGCTCGACGCTGCCAAGAATTTCGTGCGGCACGAACT